>JAAZYJ010000287.1 GCA_014239715.1 Flavobacteriales bacterium | reverse complement strand
CAGGCAAACCTGTAAAAGCGAGAATAGGTAGGTTTGGTCCTATGGTGCAGATAGGAGATGCAGAAGATGAGGAAAAGCCAAAATTTGCATCCATGATCGCAGGTCAGAGTATCGATTCAATTACTTTGGAAGAGGCGCTTAAATTATTTGATCTGCCAAGAAATTTAGGTGATTATAAGGGCGAAGAAGTGGTGATCGGTATTGGGAAATATGGACCGTATATCAGATATAACGGGACCTTTATCAGTATTAAAAAGGCCAATGGAGATGACCCTATGACGATCGAAATGGATCGGGCTGTAGTGCTAATCGAAGAAAAGCTGGAGGCAGACAAAAATAAGTTCATTAACGAGTGGGACCATGATAATGGTAAGGTTCAGGTGTTAAATGGTCGATATGGACCGTACATCAAAATAGGCAAGAAGAACCATCGAATTCCAAAAGGAACCGATCCAAAAGGATTAAGCCTGGAGGATTGTTTGGCCATTGCCGAAAAATAAGCCTGAAAAAAATGTTAATAAAAGCCTTGTAATGTTTTTTACAAGGCTTTTTTCATTTATAAATTTGAAGGATAAATGAAATTTCACTAATGTCATCAATATCCATTTATTTTCAGCCGATCAACCCGGAAGCAATTGACCCGTTGCACGATGAGTGTCTCGGAAAGTCAATGCAGATTCATCACGATGGGGAGTTTCCTGAATGGGAAAAGTGCGATGTAGTAATTTTTGGTGTCCAGGAGGATCGTGCTAGCAACTCCAATGTTGGAGCGGCTGATGCGCCCAATAAAATTCGCGAGGAACTTTATCGATTGTTTTTTCATGCTGATACTAAAATTGCAGATTTAGGTAACATTTATCAGGGAGCATCTATTTCTGACACATACAAGGCAGTCGAAGATGTAATATATGAGGTGATAAAAAAGAACAAAACAGTTTTGTTTATCGGAGGATCGAGAGATTTGGGTTTCGCAGCTTATAAGGCCTACAGTAAACTTGAGCAGACAGTTAACGTGTGCTCTATTGACCCTCGCCTTAACATGGGGTCTTACTCTTCAGATGTTAGTCCAAATAACTTCATCAATCACATTATTTTGCATGAACCCAATTACCTTTTTAACTATAGCTCAATTGGTTATCAAACTTATCTTGTTCCGCCTACTGAAGTGGCACTGATGAATGACCTTTTTTTCGACCACATTCGTTTGGGAGAAATTCAGGAGGATGTGAAAAAAGCGGAGCCATTAATGCGCTATGCAGATTTGGTGACTGTCAATATTAATTCCATTCGCTACTCAGAAGTTGGATTAGAACGGACGGAAGCATCACCAAATGGATTTTATGGAGAAGAGATCTGTCAGATGATGAAGTATGCGGGAATTAGTGATAAGGTTTCTTGTTTGGGGTTGTTTGATTACAACCCGGTTTTCAATGAATCTAAATTCGGTGCGAAGTTGGTCGCTCAGATGATCTGGTGTTTCTTTGAGGGTGTTTGCCAGAGAAAAAAGGATTTTCCGATTGGAGACAAGTCGAATTACAAAAAATATCTGGTGCCGATTCTCGGAACAGATCACCAGGTCAATTTTTTAAAGTCAGACAAATCTGACAGATGGTGGATGGAGGTCCCGTATCCTCCCGATAAGAGGATAAAATTTGAACGTCATCACATGATACCGTGTTCCTACGAAGAATATCAAAAAGCAGCTAAAGGAACGGTTCCTGACCTTTGGTGGCGCACTTATCAGAAGCTGAGGTGATCGGCCCTGCATTTTGACTTATGCAAGCAGTAAGAGTAGGATTCCCATTGAGATCATCTTTTTCAACACGAGCATACGTATAAATTCTATTTTCTTTTTGTTATATTGGCGACGATTTAGGCTAAAATTGTACCTATGTTGGTGGTATTCCTTTGAGTAACCAAGGATTTTCACTATTTTAGCACATTGTAACTAATTTGATAAAATCAAGTTATAACTGAGAAAGAAAACTATGAAGAAGATTTTGGTGGCCTTCGTTATGAGTCTAGTGGGATACGGGGCATTTGCTCAGCAGGACGTGCAGCTAACACACTACATGTATGACAAATTAAGTGTTAATCCTGGCTTTGCGGGGTTGAACAATGCGATCTGTGCAACTTTTATCGGCAGGTATCAGTGGGTTAAATTTGATGGCTCTCCTCGTACAGGCCTTCTAAATGTTCATATGCCGGTAAATGTGCTGCGCGGAGGATTGGGATTAACCTATTACTATGACCAATTGGGATTTGAGACAAATAATATAGCCAGGTTACATTATTCGTTTCACAAATCGATTGGAATAGGAACATTAGGTATTGGAGCGTCCGTTGGATTAATTTCGAAAAATATCAATGCCCAATGGATCACCCCAGACGGTACACCTTGGGAAGATGATGGCTCAATTTCGGCTCAATCCTCAAATGATATAGCACCTGATTTTAGTTTTGGCGTGTTTTATCAGGCAAACAACCTTTGGATGGGCTTGAGTTCAACGCACCTGAGTCAATCAGATATGAAAAATATACACATCAAGACAGCTAGACATTATTGGATAATGGCAGGATATAACCTCGACATTACCCCTGAATGGCAATTGCGACCAAGTCTGTTGGCTAAGAGTGACGCAGCGTCAACCCAAATAGATGTAAACGTATCGGTCTTGTTTAAGCGTATGGTTTGGGCTGGAGTTAGCTACAGAATTGCCGATGCAGTTGCACCGATGATCGGATATCAAACCCAGGTAGGAAACGATGGTTTGTTGAAAATTGGTTACTCATATGATGTAACCACAAGCAAGTTGAGTAATTATAGTAATGGGACGCACGAAATAATGCTGAACTATTGCTTTAATCTGGATAGGCCGGAACCTATCCAAAAATACAAAAATCCGAGGTTTTTATAATAGAATAATTAAAGTTGTAACTTAAAATACCTTGCCAACGTAGTATGCACTCCCCACCCAAAACGTTGTTGAAAAAGGAGTCTGAAAACGAAGAAAAAGTAGGTAGCATGAAAAAAACATTGTATTTCTTGGCTATAGCCGTGTTCCTTGGGAGTTGTGCTGGCGGGAGCAGAGGAGAGCTAGTTGGAGCTCAAAACAGAGAGATGTGGTTTATGCCTGACCCGTATGGCATGCTTTACATTCCTGCAGGAAGCTTTAACATGGGACAGAGTGATCAGGATGTGCCGTTTGCACACTACACTAAATCTAAAACGGTTTCGATTCCTGCATTCTATATGGATCAAACCGAAATCGAAAATAACGAATATCGCCAGTTTGTGAATTGGGTGGTAGATTCTGTTGCACGTGAATTAATTGCAGAAACGGATCCTGAGACTTTCCTTATTCCGGCATTTGACGATGATGGTGAGGAAAAGGATCAGTCTGAATGGAATTTGAACTATGCAGCAAATATGCGCAGATTGGATGATGAACAGTTAGCTGTCCTTGCTGAACTATATCTTCCGGAGGCACAACGCTATTATTCTAGAAGGGTAATTGATGTTAGAAAACTTAATTTTGAGTATTTCTGGGTTGATTGGGAAGAAGCAGCTGTAAAAGGTAGACCGTTGATTAAAAAATTGTCTAACAATGAAGCAGAACAGGATGATGATCATCGAAAAGTGATGAAAAATGGAGAAATGCCTTTCCCTGTTGATTCCGAAGACCCTAAAATATATAGAGGTCGAGACATGGATCTTGGATTTAGAAACACAAAAGGTCAGCACAATGCAATTAGAGGTCATGATGACCGTAGTAGATTTATAATCCGTGAAGTAATTAATGTATACCCAGACACGTTGACATGGGTTCATGACTTTTCGTATTCTTACAACGAACCTATGACCAACATGTATTTTTGGCACCCTGCGTATGATGCCTATCCGGTAGTTGGTGTTACATGGCAACAAGCAAATGCATTTTGTGTGTGGAGAACGCAATTACTCAACTCATGGAGACATTATAACTGGCAACAATACGTGCAAGATTTTCGGTTACCAACGGAAGCTGAGTGGGAATATGCCGCACGGGGTGGCTTGGATTTGTCTCCCTATCCTTGGGGAGGGCCTTATATTAGAAATGCGAGAGGATGTTTTTTAGGCAACTTCAAACCCATGAGAGGTCGATACTTTGAGGATGGAGGGTTCTATACTGTAAAAGTTACTTCGTACCATCCCAACGATTATGGATTATACTGTATGGCGGGCAACGTTGCAGAGTGGACAAGTACGGCATATGATGAGTCAATGTATGAGTTCTCACATGATATGGCTCCGGAATATAAGTACCATGCACTGGATCATGATCCACCATCGATGAAACGAAAAGTGATTCGAGGAGGTTCATGGAAAGATATTGGATATTACCTTCAGACCGGAACAAGAACGTACGAATACCAAGATTCTGCAAAAAGTTATGTAGGATACCGTTGCGTTATGAGTTACTTGGGTCGTGGGGGAGTTAACAAAAGTGGCGATATCAACTAGTAGAAAGACAATTCAGAAAAGAATAACAAGAATAGAATTAACCATAAGATAACAGATTTACTAATTATTAAAAAGCAAGGAAAATGAGTTCAGGAGGAAGTTTTTTCGAAAGCCGGAAATTTAAAAATATAATGAAGTTCCTATACGGATGGGGTGGTGCAATTGTAATCGTTGGAGCACTATTTAAAATCCTTCACCTTAAAGGGGCGGATATAATGTTAATTGTTGGATTACTAACTGAGGCCGTGATTTTCTTCATGTCTGCTTTCGAACCATTACATACAGATCCGGATTGGTCATTGGTTTACCCTGAATTAGCAATGGGACAAGGTGATCAGGATTTGGATGAAATCCCTGAAACGTTAGGAGATCTTGATGATGATCTCTCCCTTACTGAACAGTTGGATACAATGTTGGCAGATGCCAAGATAGAACCTGACCTTATCGAAAGCCTTGGCGCCGGAATGAGGGCGTTAAGTGATAATGCAAATCAGCTTGGAGAAGTGTCTGGTGCGTCTTCAGCAACAAGCAATTATATAGAGAGTCTTGAGGGAGCCTCAGTCAAAATGGGTAAATTGTCTGATGCATATGATTCAGCCTCCGAATCTCTTATGGGCCTAACAAACGCGCAGGAAAGTGGTGCTGCTGTAGGGGAACAAATGGATAAGGTATCTGGGAATCTTGCTGCCCTGAACAACGTGTATGAAATGCAACTGAAAGGTGCTTCGGAACACCTTGAAGCAACTGAGAAAATGTACTCTGGTATAAACGAACTAATGGGTAACCTACACGGTTCTATAGACGATACAAGAAGATATAAGGATACCATGGGAGAACTTAGCAAAAACTTGTCGGCACTTAATACGGTTTATGGCAATATGTTGTCAGCGATGAATGTTAGCAGTGAATAATCACCGGGAGATAAGTGTATTTAATTCAATCAATAAGTAGTAGTAAACAAATTAAATTGATCTGAAATGGCAGGAGGAAAAGAAACCCCAAGACAGAAAATGATTGGTCTGATGTACCTGGTACTGATGGCGATGCTTGCAATGAACGTGTCGAAAGAAGTAATTAATGCTTTTGTAACGTTGAACAATAAACTGGAATCCAGTATTGAACAGGTTGAGAATTCTAATTTTGAGTTGAAAAATGAATTTGACAAGGCGTATTCAACACTTAAGTCACAAGGAGCACCACCGGCTGAATTGGCAAGGGTATTGATGCATAAGAATACAAATGACACAATTGTTGAGTTAACTAGAAAAGTGTGTAACGACATTGTTAAAAGAAACATTTACTTGTTGATTTCGTCAATTGATCCGAGTACCACGTTTGAAGAAATTGAAGGAATTGATCAAGCGGTTATTGGAGATAATAATACTGAAGCGAAGGCGAAAGCTAAAAAATTGGCTGAGAAAGTGATTGCGTTAGGAATGATTATGGATGACGGTCACGGGGAAGAAGGTCACGATGATCATGCTGAGCATGATGAGTATCACAATCCACTTTTCCACATCGATGACGCAGGTTACATTCACATAAAGGATCTTAGGGGATACTCTAAAAAGGATGATTATGATACGCCCACAAGGCTGATGGCCGGGCCTGATTTTCAGCACATTGCAGCAGAAGGTAAGCATTTTATGTCAAACATTCAGAACTATAGAAATGAATTGTGTGAGCTAATTGCCGGGCATCCAAGTGATACCATGGAAAACGGAGATGTCTACCAATATCATTTTGATACTTCAAAATTTCATAATCCTGAATTTTTAATATCAGAGGCAGATCGAGAAAATTTCAAAAATGAAGTTGATTCCGCGTTGCTACAGCTTGTAAAAGAAAATAAGATTGATCCTGCTGATAAAGAAACTTTAAGGGAGGTATATGTTAGAATGACAATTCCGGATAATGTAATGAATCACGGACAACCTTATCCTTGGATCTTTGGTCAGTTTGATCATGCGCCGATTGTGGCGGCTACTGCGATTATGACTTCGGTAAGGTCGGATGTATTACAGGTTGAAAATCTAGCTTCAGCCCATATCAAAACCAGAGTAAATGTGCAGTCATTTGATTTCAATAAGATTGATCCTTTGGCTTTTTCATCTACCAGCTACATTAACCAGGGAGATTCACTTGGACTAAGGGTAATGATTGCAGCTTACGATTCTGCGGAAGCAATGGAACTAAAATATTGGGAGGGTGACACTATTCAGTATAAGTTGCCTGAGTCACAGCAGGATAAGACCACTATGATGTCTTTTAAGGGACAAGCCGGAGAAGAAGTGAGGCTAGGCGGTGGCGTAGGTGATCATAAGCTGTATGGTCTAATTGCGGTTAAAGAAAAGGGAATCAAGAAATGGAAACCTTGGAAATTTAATTATAGTGTTGGAACTCCTACAGGAACAGTGGCTAACTCAGAGATGAATGTGCTCTATATGCAATACGACAATCAGATTATGGCGTCAGGTTCGGGATATCCGGCAACGGATGCAACATGTAGCGGTTGCTCATTGTCTAAAAAGGGTGATGGACAATATATTGCAACTGTGAGAAGCGGTAAGAAAGCAACAATTGTTGTACACGGTATAAGCCAAGATGGAAGTAAAACAGAAATTGCAAGACAGGAATTCCGGATCAAGAGACTTCCGGATCCTACACCGAAGATTGTTGGTGTCGGAGTCGAGTCAAGTACGGTTAAAATTGGTAAGATTAAACAAGCCAAAAAGCTGTTGGCCGAGCTAAAGGGCTCCCCTTTGAATATCAAATTTTCCATAACAAAATTTACAGTAAGTGTTGTTAAAAATGGTCAAGTTGCTGAAGCAAAGTGTAGCGGAGAACGACTTTCATCGAAAGCATTAGGATACATTAAAGGACTGAAAAAAGGAGGGAAGCTGTATATAGAAGATGTGTATGCAAAGGGCCCGAAAGGAAAGGCGAAAAAGATACCTTCTATGATATTGAAAATAATATAACTACAACCTTGCAGGTGTTAAAGTTGAATTTAAACCTCGTAGATATGAAAGTGAAGAATATAGTAATGTTAGGAGCTGCGATCGCATTGTTTGGTAACGTTAGTGCGCAATTACCGAGCTCAGGTATGTCAAAGACCGGTGTATTGGATGGTGTGTATGTTCAGGAGCATATCCCAACTAAGAGAGTAATACAGTATACTCATTTGCGAGAGGCGGATATTATATGGGCGAAGCGGATATGGAGAACAATTGATCTTCGTGAAAAAAAGAATCACCCTTTAATGTATCCATTAGTGCCAATTTCTGATCGACGCTCATTATGGGATGTTATCAAATACGGAATTACGGTAGAGAGAAGTCTTACTCCATATGAGGCGCAGGATGGAGCCGGAGACGCAAATGATCAGTTCGATTTCCCTATTAAACCGGCAAATGGTAATGTAGATGACCCTGCGTATAAAGAATCAATTCAAAACTTATTCTATGAGGTTTCTACAGAAGCAAAATTGGATGATGATGGAGAACCAATGTATGATGAGATGGGAAATGAATTGGATACTACCATTTACTCTGATATTGGCTCAGATAGGATTATAAAGTATTTGGTTAAAGAGGATTGGTTCTTCGATAAACAAAGAGGGGTTCAGGAAAGAAGGATCATAGGAATTGCACCGGTAATTTATAGTAAAGATGATAATGGGGATGTGAAAGGTTTTCAGGTCATGTTCTGGCTTTATTTCCCGGAATGTAGATACGTGTTTCAAAACTTCTTTGTTTACAATTCACAAAATGATGCGAGAAGAATGTCGTTTGATGACCTGTTCTGGAAACAAGAATATTCAAGCTATATACACAAAGAATCCAATGTGTTTGATAGAGATGTAAAATCAACCTGGGATGGTGTTGATGCCTTGTTAGAATCGGAAAAGATCAAAAAAGAGATATTTACGATCGAGCATGATCTTTGGCATCTATAAAAATATTTATAGTTGAGATACAAAGCCCAGAAGTAAATTCTGGGCTTTGTTGTTTGTAATAACGTCTTGTTCGAAGGCTATGTGTATGATTTGGAATCATCGGAATGTTTTTAAAAGAGGAATAGTTTGCGTCTTGATATTGCTTCTGTGCTCTTCAATTTGCTGCCAGACTAATAAGAAGATCGGCTATGCCAATATGCAGGCTGTCAGGCACTCCTTGCCGCAATACGACTCTCTATTGATTGAATATGACAACTACTCTTCTAGCTTTGAGAAAGAACTTTCCTCGTTAACTCAGCTAATGAACTCAAAAAGTGAACAAATAGACACCGTTAGTTCATCTGATAAGAAAAGACAATTGCAGAGCGAACATCAGGAGCTGACAGCATTACTGGCTGATTATAACATTGCTGTTAAGCGTGAAATTGCTTTGAAAAAGGAAATGCTGTTTGCGGAAATAGAACTGCGTATTGAAGAAGCAACGGAGGTCATAAAATTGAGACATGCATACGACTTAATATATGATTCAAGTATTACGAAAATTCCTCCAATTCTTGATGCAACAGATATTACAGATCAGCTTAAAAAAGAACTTGGGCTTTAGTATCTTAATACAACGTTAATTAACTTCGCGCAATGGTATCTCTGTCAGACTTAGAGTTGTATTTCGGTGATCGAGCAATTTTTAACGGTGTTTCTGTTCAAATTAAGAAACAGGATAAGATCGGACTGGTTGGTAAAAATGGTGCAGGAAAATCGACCTTACTTAAGCTTATTGATGGCCAATACAGGCCGGACAAGGGAAGTGTAAACCAACAGAAGAACATAGTCTTGGGCTATCTACCCCAAGAGATGAAGCACAATGACGATATCACGATCCTGCAAGAAACTCAATCAGCAAACAGAGAAATTCAAGAGTTAGACAAAGAGATAAACGAAATAAACAAAGAATTAGAAGAAAGAACAGATTACGAATCTGATTCATATCTGAAGCTGATTGAAAACTTGAATGATAAGAACGAAAGGTTTCAGATCATTGGAGGATTTCTTCAGGCCGAGAAAGCGGAGAAGATTCTATTCGGCCTTGGATTTAAAGGAAGTGATCTTAACCGCAATATGTCAGAGTTCAGTGGTGGTTGGAAAATGCGCGTAGAGCTTGCTAAAATCCTTCTTCTTGCACCTGATGTATTGTTGCTTGATGAACCAACGAACCATTTGGATATTGAGTCGATACAGTGGCTTGAGGAATTTCTGAAGAAAAGCAATAGTGCTTTAATCTTAATTTCGCACGATCGTTTGTTTTTGGATAACATCACCAATCGAACCATCGAGATCATTAATGGAAAGTTTCGAGACTATCCGTTGCCATATACCAAGTATAAGCATCAAAGAGAAATTGAGCATCAACAGCAAACCGAAGCTTCTAAGAATCAGGAAAAATATGTTCAGCAAACAGAGCAGCTGATCAATAAATTCAGGGCCAAGAAGAATAAGGCGGCTTTTGCCCAATCCTTGATAAAGAAGCTGGACAGATTGGATAAGATCGAAGTGGAATCAGATGAAGTGGCAGGATTGAATATTTCATTTCCAGCCGCACCCAGATCTGGAAAGATTACGATCAATGCTTCAGAAGTATCCAAGAAATATCAGCATTCCATATTTAGTAACGCTGAGTTTTCTATTGGCCGTGGCGAGAAGGTTGCGTTAATTGGTAAAAATGGATTAGGTAAATCAACACTGATCAGGATGATCGTTGGGGACATTGACTTTGATGGTAGTATAGAGCTGGGGCATAATGTCAATTTGGGGTATTTTGCTAAGGATGAAGCGGATAACCTAATCGTTGACAAGACCGTATTTGAGACAATCGATGATATTGCAGTAGGCGAGGTCAGAAAGAAAGTTCGCAATATTCTTGGTGGTTTCTTGTTTAGCGGGGACGACGTCGATAAGAAGATAAAAGTATTATCCGGTGGTGAAAAAACGCGGTTGTCACTATGCAAATTACTTCTTGAGCCATATAATCTTTTGTTATTGGATGAGCCGACCAATCATTTAGATATCAAGTCGAAAGAAATACTGAAGCAAGCGTTAATGGAATACGACGGAACCTTGTTAATTGTATCACACGATCGGGATTTTTTAGATGGATTGACCAATAGAATTTATGAAATTAGAAACGAACAGATCAGCATTCATCATTTTGGGATTAAGGAATTTTTAAACTATAGGAAGAAGGATAGTATAGTTGATCTGGAGAAGCATAGTAATCCTAACAAAAAAAATAAAATTGAAAAAAGCTCAAAAAATAAACTGGATTACCTCCAGAAAAAGGAGGAGGACAAAAATGAGCGAAAACTTAGGAGTCGAATTACTCGACTTGAATCAGAAATAGCCAGGTTGGAAAAAAAGCTAAAAGAACTAGATCAGATTATTGTTGAGTTGGATTATAGTAATAAAGCGGAAACAGAAAATGTTCTTGGAGCATACAATTCGTCTAAAACTAAATTAGACAAATGTTACAAGGACTGGGAAGTGGCAACGGAAGATCTCGATGCTATTCAGTAATCAGATGTTGGCGTTTATAGATAAGAGAATCCATCCTGCCATAAGAATAAAGTGCATGATATTCCAGAACACCTTGGTCGTCCCATTCTTTCATTTCTCCAATTTGACGGTTCATATCAAACTCCATGGCTAGCTTTAACTGTCCATTGCCGTGCCATTGGAGTGCTTTTCCGTGCACTTTGCCTTCTGTATAGCTTCTTTCAACAACTGTTACTCCATCTGACACTGTTGTACATTTTCCATTAAAAGGTTTCAGACGGTTCTCCAAATAGTACCAGTTAAACCCCGTATCCATAATGAGGTCGTCACAATTACAGGTGGTTGGTTCTTTTATTTCGGGAGCACCTTGTTTTTGTTCCCTTTGTTGGCATGATAGCAGGAAAAACAGCAAGAAATAACAGATTGTTTTGTACATGGTACAATAGTAATGAATTATACGGAAAAAAAAGAAGCCGGTCCTCTCCAGAACCGGCTTACACCCTACCTACTACTCGCTTAGAGTGAGTAATTGTACGCTTATCAAACGTGATACGAAAGTATACGACAGTGGTCATTCTAAAAAACCACATATGTTCTACTATTGGAAAGCTATTAGAACAAACAAATCCACTTGTTTTGTCCGAAATTAACCATACGGCTAAGGCCCTGCATTCTTGTTTGTAAATCTCTTGTAATCAAACAGGAAATAAAAAAGGCAAAATGGTATTAATGCAAAAATAAGTGCATTCGAATTATACGCTCCGGTGATATCCAGCTCAGTCAGCTTGATAGCCGCAGTAGTCATACCACAGCCCGGACACGAGATACCAAAAATGCTCTTCCACAAACAAGGGATGCAAATGTCAATTTCAAATAATGACTTGATGGCGATAGCAACAATCGTGTACATCAAAACAGAACAGATGACAAGCCTATTTGTCAAATAGCTTATCAGATTTCGGTAAAACGAACGTTTCAATAACGATATATTAATTCCTTTTATGTGCCTCATAGAATTTGGCCATAACAACACTTTGAAAAGGAAAAAACAAAATCAAACCGATCCCGCACGGAAGAGCACATATAAAACCAATAGCACCCAAGATTAACATACATACAAACAACTTCCCTTTATACCCATTTGTTTGCTGTAAGCTCTTCTTAAACACGCTGACGGGGTCAAGATCAGGTTCTTCAACCATTATAAATGGTACAAAAGCAAGAGCTAAAGACAGAATTACGCCCGGGGCGATCAACGCAACATAACCGAGAGCAATAGCCGTATAAAGAACAGTTACAATAAGACCAGGCGCAACGAATTTGAGTAGTCCTTTTTTGGTTAAAAAGGTCTGCTTTATCTCACTCATATTTCGTAGTCCTTCAATTAATAGTGTAAAATCTAATAGGTTGGGTTTATTCCCTTTGGCTATTTCGAGCATGAATCGATTCTGCCACACAAATATCCTTCCTGAAACTATGGTGATCAGAATGATGTCCAGGAAGATTAGAAACCAGAAGAACAGTGAAGGATCACGATGGCCCCAAACAAACCTTGACCCCGAATATCCGTCACCAATTTGGTTGATTATGAAAGCAAGAGTAAAACCGAATAGCCACGGTATAACTGAGATAATACATGACACGATCAAACTGATCCCATTGGCTATCAATGAAGCCAATATTGCGCTACCCCACCTGCCTTTAAAAACAGTAAAGGACTCTTTAATTATTTCTAAATTATTTATTGGATTTGGATTGCTATTAGTTTCCATTCTCTTGAGTTTTAGGTAAGATAAGATAATAATTGTTATTCAAGAGGCAGAATTAATATGAAAATGTGGAATCAGAGAGTTTACTAGCTTGCAGCTTCTCTCAAAATTTAGACACAAAAAAACCACTGGAAGATTTCTAGCGGTTTTTCGTTGTAGCGGGGACTGGACTGACTCGCTCACTCACTCGGTTTAGCCGAGATCACTCGTCGGAACATAATGGTAGGCTTAACAAGAAAAGTCAAGCTCACTTCATTCGCTTAACCTTTTTTTGTTGAAGCAACTCTCACCCGAATAAATTCGGCTCGATTTACTCCAACAAAAAAAGCCTGAACAATCTGTTCAGGCTTTTCTTAGTAGCGGGGACTGGACTCGAACCAGCGACCTTTGGGTTATGAGCCCAACGAGCTACCAACTGCTCTACCCCGCGATCTTAGGACGGCAAAGATATAATTTGTTCCTTTGCACCGCAAGAAAAAAGGATAAAAATGGTGCATAAGGCCGGTTTTGTAAACATATTGGGAAGCCCGAATGTAGGTAAGTCAACACTAATGAACGGGCTGGTAGGAGAGCGTTTGAGCATAATTACGTCCAAGAAGCAAACTACTCGACATCGGATCATGGGAATTGTCAATGGGGATGACTTTCAAATCGTCTATTCCGATACACCCGGCGTTGTGAACGCCGGCTACAAGCTGCACGAACGGATGATGAAATTTGTGAATACGGCGATATCTGATGCCGATGTTTTGCTTTTTGTTACAGATCCGTTCGAAGACGAAATGAACCATGCAGGTACATTGAGCAAGATTGAGAAGTCAAAGTCGCCGGTTTTAATACTGATCAATAAAATTGACCTGATCGATCAGGAGCGATTGGTTGAACGAGTAGAATATTGGGCCAATAAGGTTCCAAGAGCCGAAATTCTGCCTATTTCTGCTTTGCATAAAATGAATTTGGAATATATTATAAGCAAGGTGAAGGAATATTTGCCAGACTCACCGCCTTATTTCCCAAAAGATGAGCTAACGGATAAACCCATGCGTTTTTTCGTCTCCGAAATAATCCGGGAGAAGATCTTCGAAACCTACGATCAGGAACTGCCATACAGCTGTGAGGTTGAAGTAGTTTCATACAAAGACGAGGAGTCGATCATCAAAATAGAAGCAAACATTTTGGTGATCAGAGACTCACAAAAAGGCATAATTATCGGTCACCAAGGCAAGAAGATCAAGCATGTTGGCATTATGGCCCGTAAAGACATTCAAATATTTGTGGATAAAAAGGTCCACCTTGAATTACGTGTCAAGGTGGAAAAAGAGTGGAGAAACCAGGACAGATCCCTTGATAATTACGGTTACTAAACCTATTCCAAGCTGAATTTCGGTGCGAAATTTAAGGTACTTGGATCTGATCGCTTTTTATTGTGAAGGGCATACTTTCTTTTGTCAGTTGCAAAATGTCTTGCTCGTATGTATGCGCTGAACAATATTCCGACGGATCCGGCAATCCAAGTGTAATAGCCAATCAATAAATTGCTTACTCCTCCTTCATACAAGCCATGTACTAACCACCACAACGTAGAAATAATGCCAATCATTCCGATAGTGAAAAGCAGCTTATTCCTTCTTGATTTTGTTAAAATAGCTACGACTCCGATGATGATGCAGATATCCGCCACAAGAGCAAATAATCCCGATAGAAAAAGAGGCAGATTAAAGTCATTATTGAAAGAATCTACCAGCCCCGTAAGACTGTACAGGAAGCATTGCCATCCTGCCACGGGAGAACCGCTTCCGAATATATGCATCAGATAGGACGGCAAAAAAAACGAAATTCCATATACGATCAAGGACAATAATAAAATCAGTTTAGCTCTTTTCATAATCGATTATTTAGTTGTTGATTTTGGTTGAATGTACGAGAAAAGAAACAGGAGGTTTTATCAGCAGCGTGAACAAATGTTAACGTGATATAAAAAGATGTTAAACCCAAGTGAACACACTTTCTTCTTTTAGACTAACTTTGCGCGCAAATGAGAAACATCGTAGCTATAGTAGGTAGACCGAATGTGGGTAAATCAACCTTGTTCAACCGGTTAACAGAATCAAGGGCCGCCATTGTAGAAGAAACCAGTGGGGTTACCCGAGATCGTCATTATGGGATCTCAGAGTGGAATGGCATCGAATTCTCTGTAATAGATACCGGAGGGTATGTCATCGGTTCGGACGATGTATTCGAAGAAGAAATTCGAAAGCAGGTTGTTATTGCAATGGAAGAGGCTTCTTCCATTATTTTTGTGGTTGACGTAACCACCGGAATAACTGACCTGGATGAGTCGGTCGGGAAGATGTTGCGAAAAACAGATAAACCTGTGCTGCTTTGCTCCAATAAAGTGGACAACGCCAGCCGTGCTGTTGATGCGACAGAATTTTATTCTTTTGGTTTAGGGGAAGTCTTCTCTGTATCTGCAATCAATGGGTCCGGGACGGGTGAGCTTCTTGATAAACTGGTTGACAGCTTCAATCCTGAACTTGATATTGAAGATACTTCTGAAATACCCAATATTGCGATTGTTGGTAAACCCAACGTTGGTAAATCATCGCTTTGTAATGCTTTGCTGGGTGAGGATAGGAATATCGTAACGCCGATATCCGGAACAACGAGAGATTCAATTCACACCAGATACAAGTCGTTTGGATTTGATTTCAATTTGGTAGATACGGCTGGAATCAGAAAGAAAGCAAAGATCGATCAAGACATTGAGTTTTACTCCGTACTCCGTTCAATTCGTACCATTGAAAACTCTGATGTGTGCATCTTTATGATCGATGCAACAGAAGGGATCCAAAAGCAAGACCTGAACATTTTCTATGTAATTGAGAAAAACAGGAAAGGGGTAGTGGTGCTGGTCAACAAGTGGGATCTGATCAAAAAAGAAACAAACTCAGTCCGGGATTTTGAAAATAAGATCCGAGAACAGCTTTCACCATTTTCAGATGTGCCGATCGTTTTTACCTCAGCAATTGAAAAACAACGAATTCACAAGGCCCTTGAAGAGGCGATCGAGGTATATCACAACAGAACACAGCGGATTGCAACATCCAAGCTGAATGAATTGCTGCAAACGATCATGGAGCAACATCCCCCTCCTTCAGTGAAAGGTAAGTTCATTAAGATCAAATACATCACTCAGCTACCAACCCATGCCCCGGCTTTTGCACTCTTTTGCAATTTACCGCAATACGTAAGAGATTCCTACAAACGATTTTTAGAAAACAGATTTCGTGAGGAATTCAATTTTAAAGGCGTTCCCATTAGGATCTTTTTTAGAAAAAAGTAACCATCAGATTTTTTCAAATGCCTTTTCGAAATCTGCGAGAATAGCGTTCGGATCCTCAAATCCGATGTAAACCCGGATCAGCTTCCAGGATAATGTCGTTTTATTATAATTGGCAGAATCAAAAAGTGCACAGGTAGGAAAAAGTAGTGATTCGTACCCTCCCCAAGAGCAGGCAATGAGAAAATGCTCTAGAGAATTGCAGAATTCTTCTACTTTTTCAATAGAGGTGGCTGCGATCTCCATAGAGAATAAACCGCCACAGCCTCTCATTTGCCTTTTAGCAAGGTCAAATTGAGAACTCCCGGAATGGAAGGGATAATTGATCTTTTCAACCTTAGGATGTTTGGACAGCCAATCTAAGATCTTCAGAGTGCTTTCGTGCGAATGTCTGACCCTTAATGGAAGTGTTCTTAGCCCTCGTATCAATAGCCAGGCATCATGGGGTGAAATGATGCTTCCTATCGTCATAAATTCATTTGAGAATACGGATTGCACGATTTCTTTCGAAGCACACATCACGCCAGCAACCACGTCAGAATGTCCGCCTATGTATTTGCTTGCTGAGTGACAGACAATGTCAATACCATAATCTGCCGGATTTTGATAAACGGGAGTGGAATAGCTATTATCACATATTGTACGAATATTGTGTTCTTTTGCCAGCTGACCGACAGCTTTCAGGTCCTGCAATTCAAAGGTGACAGAATTTGGAGTTTCCAAGAAAATAAGTGTCGTATTAGACCTTATGGCATCCTCGAAATTAGCAATGGATCTGCCATCAATGAAGGAGACTTCAATTTTAAATTTGGTCAGATATTCGTTTAGCAGCTTGCCGGTCCATGAATATGGTTTTTGCACGCAAATAACATGATCACCTGATTTGACCGTGTTCATAACGGATGCGGCAATAGCTGCGCTGCCACTTCCAAAAATCAGTGCATCTTCGGTGTTTTCCAGTGCGGCCATCTTTTTGCGAAGTGCAGTTACTGTTGGATTTACACCTCGGGTATAGAACGGTACTTCCAACTCCTTTTTGAGGTTTTGCCTCAACTCATCTACAGAATCGAAACAGAAAATACTTGATTGGTATATCGGAGGCACTACAGAATTCTGATATTCTGAGCGATCTTCTCCAAGCTGATTGATAATTTCTTGATGGTCCACAAATTAAAAGTATAAAAAAAGGCCTCTCGGTATATGGAGAAGCCTTACGATAATTCTTTCGTTGGTCGATTACAATTGAAACGCTTCTTTTAATTCACCTACGTAATCCAGCTTTTCCCAGGTAAATAGCTCAACCTCTTTTGTTACCTTTTTTCCATCAGGCGCTTCAAAGGTCTTTGTTACGACCTCATTCT
>JAAZYJ010000146.1 GCA_014239715.1 Flavobacteriales bacterium | reverse complement strand
GAACAGGTTTCCTCTAAAACGAGAGGCCTTATTGCATTCTCTGAGGTGAGGGGCCTGTCACCAGAAATATCACGCAAAATCCAAGTTGGAATTGAAAACTTGCTCGCAAAGCAAAAGTTTTCGGGTGCTTTTGGATATTGGGATAGAAACTCATATGTTTATGACCGTTTTCAACCCTATGCCGTGGATACACTCCTGCAGTTGCTGCCTTACGCAGAAGATCAAGATAAGATCGTTTCAGCCATTAAACGCGGTCTGGAATATCTGTATCGAACTAATTTCGATGATCAGAATGTTAAACTTTACGCCTACGGCCTTCTGGCCAAATCTGGCTATGAGGTCACATCTCGAGCACGCTATGCAATTGATCAAGAATTACGAAAACGCAGCAATGTAAGCTTTGATGCGTCAACGCCGCTATTTCGTTTTACTGAAGCACTTGATAATTTGACCTTGTCATATTGGGTTGCTGCGCAATTGAATGATACAAAACGAATGAGCCAGCTCTCTGAAAGAGCTCGTTTTGTACTTGATCAAATTACAGAAGAAAAAATTTCCAAAGATCGAGTTGCAGGAGCTTGGTTCTCGGCAGCGGATACATCCGGTTTGTATACGAAATCAGCACCAAATAATGGGCATCTTCTAACTGACCTAGCGCAAGATAAAATTTCGCCAGTGTTTAGAACCGTACTTTCAAATACACATGAACACCTGGCTCGTTCACAATATCGCTCCACACAGTGGAGTGCAAAATTGGTTTCATTACAGAAATTCCAAGAAACCTCGTTGGAGGGAACAATAGTCAGCATTGATGGAACGGAGTATGAGCTGGATGCAACCGGTTCACTTCCCTTAAACCTTGAAAAGTTGAAATCGGGCTTTGAAATAGCCCATGACGCTCCTTCAGAGCTCTATTTGAATGTTAAATCAACTGGGCAACGTCTTGGATTAGCTCAGTTAGACAATGGATATAAAGTTCAGAAGTTCTGGTATGATCGATCAGGTCAAGAAGTTGATGTATCCTCTGGCGTACTATCTGCAAAGCAGGGGGATCTCTTCACGGTTGTTGTACAGATAAACCGAACAAAAACTGGTTACGGTTCAGATTTGCTTATTACAGATCTGCTGCCTGCAGGATTTGAAATCGAAAAAGCAGTTTTGGCAGATCCCGAATTTGATGGACTAAAGATCGATTTTGATGCCGGACTCCAAGCCGGTTATACAGCGTCAATGGATGACCGCTTTATCGCGCATTTTGATAGCCGTTGGAGGCCAGGATCATTTGCATTGGTGCGGTACTCCATAAGAGCGGCCTATGAAGCGAAAGTTTTCATCCCGGACGCTGTGGTTGAAGAGATGTATGCTCCAGAAGTTAATGGACGCTCAAACATAACCGCGAGCATTGTTGCGGCACGATGAATGTGGTCAAGAGCATATTCGCAATAGCATTACTATGCTGCACAATTGTTGGAGTTGTTTTGGGGGCATACATAATGCGCCCCCCCGAGAATGGGCGGTTGTCAGAGCTGGCTCAAGTCATTCAATCTGATGATGGAACCATTATAAATCTTAGGCTTACCGAGGATGGATACTGGAGAGAAAAAGCCTCAATATCAAAAATTGACCCTACACTGATTGATGTTTTGATTGCTTATGAGGACCAAAGGTTTTGGTCGCATGGAGGTGTTGATCTCAAGGCAGTCTTCAGAGCCAGTTATAATTTCCTAAAATAGAATTAACCATCGGTTACACACAACTCAATTATCATATATTATTATTGCTTTTTT
>JAAZYJ010000144.1 GCA_014239715.1 Flavobacteriales bacterium | reverse complement strand
TTCCAAGCCGGTATTTTGATATTCCGCCGGAATAATTTGCGGCATAAATGTGTTTCCCGGTTGGTCCATATTCCACTGCTGTAAAAGGTTTAATGCTGATGATCTCTGGATCTTTTTCACCCACAAGGTCGAAATTCATCACTCGTTTGTTCCCGTCAGTGCATATAACGTCAGAGCCGGTCTTGTCAAAAGCAATGTCTTCGATGGCAACTTTAAGATATTGAGAGATTGCTAACGTGCCACCATAAATCACTAAAGAATCCATGTTTTCTGTTACCAAAGAAATGTTCTTTGATCCGATTGCAAATTTTTTAGTAACAGGGCAGTATTCAATGGCACCAATTGTACCACCGATACTGATCCGGCTAACAACTTTTTCACTTAGTATGTGCCATTTTATAAATAAACCGTCATCGCTTACGCTGTAAACATGCTCCGGATCGTCGGGAACAATGCAGAGGTCATTGACCGGTCCGGTATGTCCTTTCAGAACACCGAATTGTTTTTGCGTTATTCTGTCCCAGATCACGATCCGTTTATCTTCACCGGACGTGATGATAAATCTATCGTCGGCAGAAAACACGACATCTGTGACGGGGCCTGAGTGACCGGATTGGACGATCAAGCTGACCTTTTCCTGAGCAAAGAGATTTACAGTCAGGCAGAATACAAGAAAGAAGAAGGCAAGTTTCACAGTCGAATATATGATTATTTACTGATAGGAGATCGCCGCTAACCGGGTCAAATCGGGAATGGTGTTCTTTTCCGATCAGCTTTTATTCAACTATCTCAACGTTTTCCGTGTTGTGCAAAATGAAGGGGTTTGACTTTTCATCCCCTTTTACCTGAACCGAGTTCAAAAGCAGCTCATTTACATCATCAAAAACAAATGCCGGTCGATAATCCGGATCCTTGATCCTGACCTTTACATTTTTCATTTTCAATCCCTCCACGTGCCTTACATAAAAGCCCCATGCGGGCAATTCGCCGAACATGGAAAATTCGGGGTATTTATTCTGCTGTTCAGGGATGTCGGTGAGCCTTGACAGAGGAGCATTGGAATACCCCTTATGCCCACCCCCTGGATAAGTGATCTGAATATCCTCCAGAACTACATTTTGAACAGGATGTCCCGGTATTCCGGTAATGGAAGAGGGGAACGTGTTGTGAAAATAGGGTAGGGCTGGCCCTCTAAAAACATAGCCCTTGTCAGGCCTTTCAGAAGGCAAAGTGACTTTAACATTTCGGATCGTAACATTCTTGACTTTGCCAACCCGGTCGTCTGAATATCGTTTTCCAAGCCGGATGAAAATTGCATTTCCTGTATTCTTTGCCATGACATTCTGGATCAGCACATTTTCAAGACTACCATTTTCGTACGACTCTAATGCAATAGCTGAACGATAGGTGTCGAAGACTCTAATGTTTTCAATCGTGACATTCTTAAACCCGCTGTATGACGAGGTGCCTAGCTTTATAGCGCTGGCACTTGATCTGACTTTACAGTTCCCTATATAGATGCTGTCACAAAAAGTGGTTTGATCTCTTGGATAATTGTATGACTTCAGGCAGATTCCATCGTCTGATGAATTGAAGTAGGAGTTGGTGACCCTTACGTTTTTGGAGTCAATAATATCAATTCCGTCGTTGTTCCAGTAGGTATCGCTCTCGACTCGAATCCTGTCTATTACGACGTGTGAACATTGAAAATAGGATTGTACCCAGCTTGCCGCATTTTTAATGGTAACCTCTGTTACATTGATGTTCCGGCAATTTACAAATTCAATGATCTGGGGTCTAATGGTAACCAGGGGGCGTTTTTCAGCCAAATCGTACTTCGCACTGTCTATTTGCCCGGCATAAAACAAACTATCAATGTGTAGTGCCAATGCTAAGCCCTGACCATCGATCGTTCCTTTGCCGGTAATTGCAATACTAGTGGCTTCATCTGCCATTACCAGGGCAAACCATCGGTTCAGTTTAACATAATCACCGGGTGTAGTGCTACCTAGCAAAGTCGCCTTTTTAGCAAGATTGAT
>JAAZYJ010000145.1 GCA_014239715.1 Flavobacteriales bacterium | reverse complement strand
CAATTCTTTAATGATCTCTTTTCCAATGATCTGGCTAGTATTGTCAAGATGCTCGTTGATTGTCTTAAACCATTCGTGCAGACTCCCAAGGTCCATTCCAGCTAGTTCTGAGATGTTATTACCACCAATTTTAAAGAACAGGCTCTCCTTTCTTAGTCTATTCCCGCTACAGTCGGGACAATCTATCTTATTCATGAAGGATTCAGCCCATTTTTTACTGCTCTTGGATTCGCTGCTTGACGCGTGTCGAATAAGATAATTCACCAACCCTTCGAATGATGTGGCAACCTCATTGACCCCATTGTTTCCAATTATTTTTAAGTACTCACTACTTCCGTTAAGGATTTTATTGATCAGCTCTTCTTCAAAACACTCAAATTCTGTCGAATTCGAGTGGCCATAACTAAGTATCAGTGCTTCAATTTGTTTCTTGATCCAGGTATGTCCACCTTTATCAAGAGGAGAAATTGCGCCTGTCAGCATTGATTTTTTGAGGTCAGGAATAATTTTTTTGAATTCCACCTGAGATACTTTGCCAAGTCCACTGCATTTAGGGCAAGCTCCATATGGAGAATTGAACGAGAACAGGTTCGGTTCCGGTTCACGATATGAAATTCCTGATTCCGGGCACATCAGGAACCGACTGAAATGTCTGCTTTCCAAGGATTCGTGATCCAGAATAATCAAATTCCCTTTCCCAATTTTAAGTGCTGTTTCTACACTTTCTGAGAGTCTTTTTGAATTGTCTTTGTCTGCTCTGATTCTGTCTACGACAAGTTCTATATCATGAATTTTATAGCGATCCAATCTCATTTCAGGAGAAATATCTACGATCTCACCATCGACACGTACTCTTAAAAATCCTTGCTTTCTGTATTGTTCGAACAGTTCTCTGTAATGGCCTTTTCTTCCCGATACCAATGGGGCTAATACGATGATCTTTCGACCTTGCAGCTCCTCTTGTATGAGTTTTACAATTTGCTTCCGGCTGTAGCGGATCATTGGTTTCCCGGTTTCGAATGAATACGCTGTAGCTACTCTTGAGAACAGAAGCCTGAGAAAGTCGTACAATTCGGTTATTGTTCCGACAGTAGATCTTGGGTTTTTGCTGACTGTTTTTTGCTCAATTGCTATTACGGGGCTTAGCCCGGTTATTTTATCTACCTCCGGCCGTTCCAGACCACCTAAAAACTGACGTATGTAGGAGGAGTAGGTCTCAAGATACCTTCTTTGCCCTTCTGCGTAAATTGTGTCAAAGGCCAGAGAAGATTTCCCGCTTCCACTTAATCCGGTTACCACGACTAATTTGTTTCTTGGAATGCTCACATTGACATCCTTTAAATTATGAGCCTTAGCACCAAAAACCTCTATCGTTTCGTTGATGTTTCCTTGATCAGTCATCCTTTTCTTCTGGAATTTTTTCCTTTAATTCTGCTCCTCCGGCCGGTAGTTTTATTTCATAGGTTTTACCCCCGGTTACATGAAGACTCTTTCCTCTGAGCCATGGATTCAAAACTTTTAAGGACCGAAAACTAATGTTATGTTCAATTGCAAAGTCAACAAGATTCAATATCGTTGAGTCAATAGTGATATTTTTCACATCGTAGGGCTTGTAGATGTCCGCATCTCGCAGTCTGAACCCATAATACTCCGATTCTGACAAAATGTATTTTGCAGCAATAATTCGCATCACATACCTCGAAGTCTCGCTATTCAAGTGGAGGTCATAGTAGCTGTCCGCTTTCTGCTCCGCCAATCGTTTTTGCAATCCGTATTTCCCCATATTATATGATGCGGCCGCTAAAGTCCAGCTTCCAAATTTCTTTTTGGCAATTTTTAAGTATTTGCAGGCAGACTTCGTTGATTTCTCAACATTGTATCGTT
>JAAZYJ010000414.1 GCA_014239715.1 Flavobacteriales bacterium | reverse complement strand
GTGTTTGTTTATCTTTATCCGCAATTTTTAGACCTGACACAAACTCCGCCATGGATTCAGCATTCATTGATTGACCTTGGGTTAATGATTTCAATTGCTCATAAGCGTCTTTATTCCCTGACTTCCGAAGGATAGTTTGAACGGCCTCCGCCAACACCTCCCAATGGCTGTCCAGCTCACTTGCCATTTGAATTTTATTGATTGTAATTCGGCTCAAGCCATTCAATATATTTTGTAAGGCCAAATATGAATGAGCTAACGCAACACCTTGATTTCGAAGTGTGGTGGAATCGGTAAGATCCCGCTGCAGCCGAGAAACGGGCAGTTTAACAGCCAGGTGATTTAGTATAGCATTGGATATACCCATATTCCATTCTGCATTTTCAAATTGAATAGGATTAATCTTATGGGGCATAGTGGAGGAGCCCACTTCGCCGGCCACTTTTTTTTGTCCTAAAATACCGCGACTGATATATGCCCACAGATCCCGGCAGAGATCAGTCAAAATGGAATTGATCCGAACTATCTGATGAAAGCTTTCTGCGGCCGAGTCGTGGGGCTCGATTTGTGTAGTGATCAGGTTCGGCTGCAAACCCAAAGACGTGATGAATTTTGATGCGAATCGTGTCCAATTTGTTTTTGGATAGGCAGCCGTGTGGGCTGACCAAGTTCCGGTAGCACCACCAAATTTCCCCAAAAATTTATGAGATTTTATCTGGTTAATCTGTCGATCCAACCGAGCGCAGAAAACGGCCAATTCTTTCCCAAAGGTTGTCGGGGTTGCGGGCTGGCCATGAGTTAAGGCCAACATGGTAGCGTTTTTATATTTTCGAGCAAGTTTCCTTAGTTCTTTGTTTACGGACTGAAGGGCAGGTAGATATACTTTCCTTAAACCATCCTGCCACATGAGTGAATAGGACAGATTATTTACATCTTCTGATGTTAGTGCAAAGTGAATCCACGGATGGAGCGCTTTCTTCACTTTTCCCTGAATGTAATATTCAACGGCTTTAACATCGTGATTGGTGGTGGATTCAATTGCTTTCACCTTTTCGGCCTCAGCTGTATTGAAATTCAAATAGATTCGCCGTAAACGAATTTGTACAGCTTTGGGAAAGGGCGGCAGGTTATTTATAGATTTTTCATTCCCAAGTGCAATGAGATATTCGATTTCCACTTTGAGACGATACTGTATGAGTGCTGATTCAGAAAAACAGGCGGAAAGATCTTTTACACTATTTTTATAGCGCCCGTCTAATGGCGAAATTGCATTTAAGTTATTAGACACCAAAAATACGTTTTACAGCTAAGGCACAATTTCCAGGATCGACGACAGTTAATACCGGCGTATTACTAGGCATTTGCAATGTAGAATGGATATTTACGAGCATATCTGCCTTATCAGAAAAGGGTGGGCATCCGAGAGTTGGAAATTCAGAATTTGCAGCCACAAACCCGGACAGAGCATTAGACCGACCGGCGATGGTGATATAGACAATATCTTTTCCATCTTGATTGGCCGTCAAAATATCTAAGACCTTCAGAGGCTCCTTGTGAGCCGATGCCGCATGCTGTTCCCACACGATGCCATATTCATCTAATTTTACAGTAATCTTCTTTGCGTGGGGCTCGTCCGATGTGGAACCCATAATAATGACTGCCTTCATAATACATCCTTTAAGTTTTCATTAATTCTTTCTTGAATGGGTTTACCGGTATCCGGAAAGGGGAAAGCTTTACCCGTGATGGTTTCATAGAGATAAATATACCGGCTGGATAACTCTGCAACCAATTCATCCGGGGCGTCTGGCAATGTTTTATCATTGTATGGATCACAATTATCAACAAACCAGAGTCGCAAAAATTCCTTATCAATATTCTGTGGTTCTTGACC
>JAAZYJ010000201.1 GCA_014239715.1 Flavobacteriales bacterium | reverse complement strand
ACATACCATGAATTCGGTATTTCATTGGCTAGCCGTTTTGATACCGAATAATATGAACGTGGATCGTCCGGAGCTACGTTTGTTGGACAAACATGCACCTCGGCACCAACCGCGCGAAGAATGTCCATTTTTTCTTTACTCTGCTTGTCACTTAAGACGCATATCAATCTGTAGCCCTTAATAATGCAGGCTAAGGCCAACCCCATTCCTGTATTTCCTGAAGTCCCTTCGATAACCGTTCCGCCCGGTTTAAGCAAGCCACTTGCCTCTGCATCCTCGATCATCTGGACAGCCATCCTGTCTTTAACTGAATTCCCGGGATTTGTAGTTTCTACTTTGGCCAGTACCGTAGCCTTTACGTCTTTACACATTTTGTTGATTCGGATAAGCGGGGTATTGCCGATTGTTTCCAGTACGTTCTCGTAGAATTTCATGTTGTCTTTCTGAATGAACGGCAAAGTTAGATTTTCTAGTCGAATCTGATGGCCTTCACCGGTGTAATTCTCGTTACAAATAATGTAGGTAACATTAAAACCAAAGTGCAAACTATCAATGTGAATGCATTCAAGATCACAATGCCCCATGGCGTAAAATACATAGGGACCTCTTTCACAAAGTAGGTAGACTGCTCCAGTTGTATAAAACCAAACTCATTTTGAAGAATGATAATAAGAAGAGCGATGCCGTTACCTATCAGTAATCCCTTGATTGTAAGTATTGCTCCGTTGATCAGGAATATTTTTTGGATGCTCCAGTTCACAGCACCCATGGATTTCAACACGCCGATCATATTGGATCGTTCGAGTATAAGAATAAGTAAAGCCGTTGTCATGTTGATCACGGCAACGATGACCATGAGTATTATTATGATATACACGTTGGCATCCAGCATGTCCAGCCAGCCGAATATATCCTGATGAAGTTCATCGATCGTAGATACGTTGAACATGCCGAGCATTTCTCCTCTTACGACCTTTGAAGCTTCTTTCACTTGTTGAAAGTCATGTAGTATGAGCTCATAACCGCCAACATAATGTGATCTCGACCCTTCAGCTGATGAGAAAACGGTAGTTACATCTCCTTGATCAAAATGGTAGAGCAACGTAGAGTCGTTCAATCCTTCATAGTCTACTTCTGTTTCGATACCATGGCATGGACACTGTTCTGTTGCCGTATTTAGCTTGATCGAAAGAAAAGAAGTGTCCGGGTCAACAATGGGTATTGGTTCCGTCCCGAATTCTTCCTGAGAAAACCCCGCGATGATTACTTGTATGGTGGTGTCACGTGTAGGGTAAATTAAGATCCCGTTCTGCTTTGTAAAAGCTTGATCATTCCAGCTGTACATCAGATTTTCATTTTGAGAAAATCCGCGGGCCTCAATGACCATTCCACCATTCACACAATTTTCACTCAGCTTCAGGGATGACTCAACCCCCCATAAATTCAGCTCCTGTACCTGTCGAATATCTGCAAAAAGAAATTGTTTATCAAAGTCTTCTAATCCGGTATCATAGACCCCGCTTACAATGAACTTCCGTTCTTTGGGTCCGCTGTCTTTCAAAAAATAGGTTGAAACCCGATCAAAAAGTCCCAGATCTAATTTGTTCGCAATGTATCTCGAAATAAGAATGCTGTCATTCTTTTTTGTGTCTGTGTAATTAGGAATTACACCTCCTTTTTCCATTTTATCGCCAATGAAAGACCAGTCATAATCTGACCCTACACCTTTCACAATAATGCCTT
>JAAZYJ010000147.1 GCA_014239715.1 Flavobacteriales bacterium | reverse complement strand
TTTTTTTTAGCATTATTTTCTCACTTCTTGAGCCCGTACGATCCAGTAAATGGAACTGATTATTAGCCATCGTGTCGTATTCCGGAAAAAGAGACTGCAGACCAACAGATAATGAAACCGCCATACTGTCCAGCTGCGTTTCGTTCAGCGTTGTATCTTGTTTCAAGGGATCCTCTTCAATAATTGACAAAGCCGTGTCTTTCGCAAGGAATTCTTCAACCGAGTCGTTTGTACCACCCTTTCCACAGGACAACAGCAGCAACACCGAGAGCGACGTGGCAAATGACAACTTATTCATATCAACAAATCTACCATTATTTCTATGTGCCAATACGGACTTTGACTTATCGTATCTCTAAAGGCGTTGACTGTCGCGCTTTGCCCGCAGTTCTCTTAGCAGCTCAACGATCACCATTACCCACAGCGCCAAATGTTCAGCAACGAGTACCATCGGCACCTCCTCTACCGGCTCTTTCCGATAAGCGACATAGCTTAAGATCACCAGAGCCGACCATACATAGGGAAAGCGATAATTGGTGAAGATCGCAAGAGCCATTAAATTGATCACATACCAAGGGTGAACGATCGACGCCAGCGAATAATAGATCAATAGTGCAAAAACAGCTTGCTTCATAAGGCCTTCCCATCCGGACCTGTTTTTGGAAAAAGCGATAACCATCACTGAAACCAACACGACAAATGGCGTAATACTACCCAAAAGATCCAGATTGTATTCAAACCCGGTGAATTGTTCAGCTATCTCGTTGGCAATATAGAACAAAGATCCGTTAAACATGAATGTGTGGAAGTACAGATCAAGACTGCTCGCCAAATTTGAAATCAGCTCCCTGTTAATGAACGGGATGAACAAAACCACCACAGTAACCGCAATTATTGTAAAATACACCAACGATCTCTTTCTCAAACGATGGATAAAAAACGGCAACAACATCAAAGGGATCAGCTTTGTTCCGATCGCCACCGCATACACAATTCCGGATCTCAGCAGCTTTCCGGTCATCAAAAGATAAACAGCCAACAAGAAAAAGAACATTGTCACCCCTTCAAAATGGAGGTTCGCCGATAATTCCACGATCACCAATGGATTGAGAAAATACCAAGCAAACAGATGTAGCTCCTTTTCCAGAAACTGCAACATCTTGAGCAGCAACAGAGCCATCAGAATCTCAAACAAAATGATCAATACACGTAATATCATAATGTACATTGTAAGGTTGTCTCCTGCGATCAATGTTGGCAAGCTGAAAAATATCTGGTCAATGGGCGGATAGATCGAATAGTAGTCCGGAGAGTTCATTTTTTCAACCAACATGGTTTCGTAGGCCGAAGATGTCTCCAGCGAGTCAGGGAGTACCGTATACGGGTTCTCTCCGTTGAGGACCATCTTCCCATCAAAGGCAAAACGATAGTAATCGTCGGACAATTCAGGAAGTGAACCTAAACAGGCCAGGCGAACAAGTATACCTATCACGAGCAGCTCCTTCACAGTGCAGAAGCGTTTCAGTACCAGCGCAAAGTACCCCACAAATGAAATTGCGAAAAGACCCAAAAGCCAATAGCTTTCTTCCCGGCTGGTCCAATAGACAATGCCGACAACTGGCAGAATCAGCAGTGCCGCCCAGACATATCTCTGCTTACTTAGCATGGCTTGAATGGCGGATCGTAAGGAACAACGAATAGCTGAATCCGAAAATCAGCATAGCATAAAAAGGTGCAAACGACAAAGGACCTATCTGAATGGATAAAATGAAACCAAATGAGAAATACACGATCACACCGGCCTCCAACCAGCTAATCAGACTTAGTCTCTTTACGCTGATCAGATATTTATTTTGTTTCCATTTATCATCTCCTGTAGCGTGAATGTTAAATTTAGGGGTCCTGACAAAAGGTGACTTTCTACCCAAATATCCTTCAATCACCCCTATGGTGTTGTACAGAGAAAGACTCATCGAAACACATAAGAAAATGAAGAAATACAAGAAAAAACGCAACGTATCTTTGCCTCGATTCTGCGTGTTTACGGTTGAAGCAACGTAGTAAACCACGCCAAGGATTATCGTGCTCAACATAAAGATCTGCAAACAATCGTAAACCTGTTCATATTCGGGTAAGGCCTTCACGATGTACATCAGCGGAACACTCATGAATGCTATAGAAATTATGCAGATGTACAGGAAACTGTTAAAGAGGTGAAACAAGGCCATCAGCTTAGTGGAAAAGCCGATACCCTTTTGAAGCAACACCTTACCGAGGTTCTTTTTAGCACATTCTGCCGCACCTTTTGCCCAGCGGAACTGCTGGCTTTTCAATGCACCCATAGTAACAGGTAGCTCAGAAGGAGACTCCACCTCTTCCAGGTATTGAAATTTCCAGCCTTTCATTTGTGCCCTGTAGCTCAGGTCCAGATCCTCGGTCAACGTATCAGCTTCCCAGCCCCCGGCATCGTCGATACAAGACCTTCTCCAGATTCCGGCAGTACCATTGAAGTTGATGAAATGCCCTCCCTTGTTCCTACCTGATTGTTCAACGGTAAAATGCGCATCCAATGCAAATGCCTGGAGTCTTGTCAGGAGGGAATAGTTCTTGTTCATGTGCTTCCACCTGGTCTGGACTACACCCACTTTGGGGTTTTGAAAATAGGTCAGTGTCTTGTTCAGGAAATCTTTTTCAGGTTCAAAATCTGCGTCAAAGATTGCTATAAATTCACCCTTTGCACTTTCTAAACCGTACGCTAAGGCCCCCGCTTTAAATCCTATTCTTTCCTGACGAATAACATGTTTTATCTGAACGCCTTGCCCACTCCAGAACTCGACTTTTCGGCAAATCAGAGATACGGTTTCATCGGTACTGTCGTCGAGAATCTGAATTTCAAAACGATCTTTTGGGTAATCGAAAATTGCACTCGCGTCAATTAACCGCTCAATGACATATATTTCGTTGTAAACCGGAAGCTGAATGGTCACAAACGGCAAGTCGGTTGAGGTCCGCTCCTCCCTTTCATCTGACTTGAACAAATAGATGAACAACAGATTCAATTCCATTAAGCTGTAGAGCAAAATAAAAACCAGAAAGAAAATATAAACGCCTATAAACAGTAATCCCATTGTTCAGATCTTACCGCGCAGTTTGATGATGGTGGTAATAATTTTGTACCCGGCTAATATAGTCCCTTTTATAGTTCCTGTAATTTTAGATGTCCCAATGCGCTTTCTGTAGGACACAGGCACTTCCCTATAGCCAAACTCTTTCTTTATGGCTTTCACCTGCATCTCGATCGTCCAGCCATAAGTTGCATCTCGCATCTCGAGCTCTACCAGTTTTTCAAACCTTATCGCCCTGAACGGACCTAGATCCGATATCCTCTTGCCATAAAACATCCTGACCATCGCCGTCGCCAGCCAATTCCCAATCCTCTGCTGAATCATCATGGACCCTTTTTCCCTTTTCACATTCGCACGAGAGCCGATCACGATATCCGCTTGCTCTTCTATAATTGGTTTTATCAGGTCTCCAAGCTCTTGTGGATGATCGGAATAATCGGCGTCCAGAAATACAACAATGTCAGGTGGCTGGCTCAGAGCAGTTAGATATTTTATTCCTTTCAGACACGCACTTCCATACCCCTGAATAGGTTGATCAAGAACAACAGCTCCTTCTTCAAGAGCGTTCTCAGCAGTATTGTCATTGGAATTGTTGTTGACAACCACAATGTGACGTACCAGCTCAGGAATATCGCGGATCACTAAAGCAATTGAGGCTTCCTCATTAAAGGCAGGGATGATAACATCGACAACCGTCATTAGCTACTGTTCAGTCTCTTCGTAAGCACTTTGAGTTACCCCTAGCAATCCGTCATTACCGACAATGATCACCGGCTCCTCGACCCTGCTCTTATCATCATTCGGGGCATTCTCAAGCTTTAGTACTCCTCTTGGACACACTGCCGAGCAAACTCCGCAACCAACACAGGATGCTCTAACGATGTTCTGGCCTTTCTGGGCATAAGCACGGACATCGATCCCTTGCTCACAATACGTGGAACAATTGCCACAAGAAATGCATTGCCCTCCGTTTGTCGTGATCCGGAATCTGGATTTGAATCGTTGAACAATGCCCATGTAAGCGGCCAGCGGGCAACCAAAACGACACCATACACGATTGCCGAAAATTGGATAAAAGCCGGTTCCGATCACACCAGAGAATATGGACCCGATCAGAAATCCATACCAGCCCCTTATGCTATCAGATGAAATACCAAAAAGTTGAGTCTTCAAATTGTAATCAAGCTCCGGATTGTAAATTTCCTGATAGGAATGATATCCCGTCCAGACTGTCATCAATACGGCAAATACGAGAACCGCATGAATGATGTAGCGTTCGAACTTCCACGCTACCAATTTCTTACTCGAATGCTGACGGTAAGGATCTCCCAATGTTTCAGCCAAACCGCCACATCCGCAAACCCATGAACAATACCAGCGTTTGCCGTAAAAATATACCAGCAAAGGAATAACAACCAAGGAAAGAGCGATGCCCCAAACGAAAACGAATTTCCCGAAATCACCATTGTTGATCAGGCTTTTCACATTCCAGTCAAACAGGAAATCGTAGTCCAATGGCCA
>JAAZYJ010000328.1 GCA_014239715.1 Flavobacteriales bacterium | reverse complement strand
GAATTCTAAGTATGTTCAGCCACATGCTTCAACCCACGTATATTCTTGAAATAGGCACATACACGGGCTATTCAGCTATCTGTTTGGCCGAAGGGCTTGGACCGAGCGGCAAATTATATACCATTGATATCAATGAAGAGCTGGAAGACGTTGTAAAAAGGTATATTAAAAAGACAGGTTTATCGGATAAGATCGATTTCAGAATTGGAGACGCAATGGAGTTGATCCCTCCAATGGAAGATCCCCTTGATCTTGTTTTTATCGATGCTGATAAGACCAATTATTCGAATTATTTTGATCTCGTTATTGATAAGGTCAGGAAGGGTGGCTACATCATAGCAGACAATGTTCTATGGAGCGGGAAAGTAATCCAGGAGCCTGTCAACCACGATGCAGACACCTCAGCGTTAGTTGCCTACAACACTAAAATTCAGCACGATACGCGGGTAGAAAATGTGTTACTACCAGTTCGCGATGGGTTAATGGTAGCCCGGAAACTCTAACGTGCAATAAACAGGAACAGACCGGCATTGAATGCTGGGATCCGGTATATATCATCACCAAGTTTATCGTTGAAAAAGTCCTCTAGCCTGTATCTGAAATAAAGATTATAATAACTATTGCCATATCTGGCTTCCAACCCGTAAAATAATTTGTTGGTAAATGCAAGTCTCCTCGATCTGTGTGTTGATTTCTTCACCATATTGTCGTTCGGGTGGTCGTATTTGATAATGTGTCTGGAGCTAACCATAAGTTCGCCATAAACAGCAAAGTCCAGATATTTACCCAAATGATCTCCTCTTTTTCCAAAATTGATTCGAAAATAAGGTGCCAGCTGCACAGCGGAATAGCTCAGCTTATCCGTTACTAAGGAATCCGGTGCCGGCATAGCGTACACCTGAGTAAACAAAGAACCCTCATGATTTTTGAATCGGAATTGATTGAACTCATACCTCAGGTCGTACCCTAAAGCAATGGCGTTAGTTAATTTTCTCTTTCTGCGAATCCCGTATGACAAGGAAAAGGAAGAACCACCATAGATCAATGAAACTTTATCACCGTGCAATGACAGGTTGAATCCAATACCAAAAATATTGTGGAGGTATTTTTTTTTGTTCGGGCCAAATTCATCGTCGTTTAATGTATGTTCTGTTTTTTGTCTCAGCAGAATTTCCTGACCTGAGCAGGTGCAGCTTATAAGCAGAATTAAAATTACCGTCCACTGTTTCATCACTTTTTCAATTTCAGTTCATTAGTGACCCCTCTAAAATGAAATCTTACCGTTTTGCCTTTAAGGCCCTCAATATCCAGCTGCAATACCGGATTTTCATTTACAGCTACCACTGAGAATTCATCCAGGTAATTCAAATCGTTTTCTATGTGGTAATAGAAGAGCTCTTGCTTCTTAAAAGGATGCTCTCTGTCTATCTGTTCATGCTGGTCATGTCTGAGGCGCTCCTGGATCTTTATTGCTACTTTTTCCAGCGGTATTTCCTCGGCAAACAGGGAGTCCGCAGGTAAAAAATCATCCCTTACTACAACTGTAATCGAATTCTCATCAATTTTTACACTAAAAACAGAATCAGCTGCTGTATATCGTGTATTTTTCGCACTCAGAAAATGACTTGCCTGAGGCACGCCATAACCATGTGCATAATCAAAATACGGGTAAAGATCTCCTGAATGTTCGATCTCTTTTAACAGCTCCCAATTGGTTAGATCAGGTTTTGCTTGCCAGGCACATGCTGCAAATCCTGTAATTAACGGTGCCGAAAATGACGTCCCTTGAGTTTCATTGACTTTTTTATTGACTCCATACGCCATTACATGGCCTACTGCAGTTACATTTGGTTTGAGCTCTTTATCAGCAGAAGGGCCGAAAGAAGAGAAGCTTGTATGGTATCCGCTCCAGGGATTGATAGCTCCAACCGCCAGCACGCTATCTCCATCTGCCGGTGCAGCCATCATCATCCAATGCTTCTTATCCCCTTCATTGCCTGCCGATGACACCACCAATATTCCTTTTGAGCTAGCCATATTCGCCGCTCTGGTTATAACTGCAGTGTTGCCATCCATATCATGCTTGAAATAATTTCTTCGCGTATAGCCCAGGCTACTATTAATAATATCTACGCCATTTTTATCGGCCCATTCCGCAGCAAACAACCAGGCCTCTTCTTCTGCCAAGCCTTCTTTCATTAATTTCTCTGTTATCGCCAGTAAAAAATCTGCCTCCGGCGCTACACCGATCATTACAGAATCGTCTTTAATACCGGCTATACAGGACAGTACTGTACTGCCATGTGAAATTTTCCTGTACACATTTTCAGTATTACGAATAAAATCAAAGGTTCCTTTTATTCCGTTCCTGGCTCTAATGTGTTCGAATAAATCCGCATCATCCACCCCGGGAAATCCTGCATCGAAGATCGCTATTAATTTACCCTTCCCTTTATATCCGTTCAAAGCAAATTTTTGCGCCTGCATTCTCTCTACCTGAAACCGAATAAGGTCTTTCTTTTCAAAACCAACATCTATGGAGTCATACTCATTTGAAACACAAACCATGGCAGTGTACTCGTCAGATTCTACCTTTTGTACAAATGGCAACTTTTGAACAGAATTGATCTGCTCCTTCTCGGCAATAACTACTGCTGCATTGAACCAACGAGAAGTCCCTTTTACCATAATTACTTTTTCCAAAACCTGATCAACATATGCCTGCTTCACCGGCAGATCAGTAAAATGATTCAGCGGATAATTTATTTTATCTCTTCTTGCAATTGCTTTGGGATGAAAGTAGTCTTCAGGGTTGATAGTAACATCGTTCTTGTCTGCGAAATAGACCCAATATTTCTCTTGGGAGAAGGTGGCCGTTGCAACCAGCAAGAACGCTATCGTAAGAATGCCTTTCAAGTATTGAATGTAAGTTAACGTAAATACTATGAAATAGGTTTGCCTTAACTCCTATTGACTGACAAATCATTTTGTATAACTTCACAAAAAATATCAGAAAATGCTAAACTTTATTAGCGATACCGTCACAATACCAACAAAAGAAATGCTCCATGACATGATTCAGGCGAAGGTTGGTGATGACGTATTTGCATCCGATCCAACTGTAAATGCATTACAAACAAAAGCCGCTGATCTATTCGGTATGGAGCAAGCGCTATTCTGCCCGAGTGGCACATTGACCAACCAGATCGCAATTGCGGTACATACAGATCCGGGCGACGAAGTAATATGTAGCTACCAATCACACATTTATAACTACGAAGGAGGTGGAATTGCCAGAAATTCCGGGGCTCAGGTGCGCCTGGTCGGCAATGACTCCGGAATACTAACAGCTGATGACGTGCAATCCAACATCAATCCAAGTGATTCACATTATACAAATACTTCTTTGGTATCGATAGAGAATACAACCAACAGAGGCGGAGGCAAATGTTATCAGCTGGAAGAAGTAAAGGCAATTGCTGACGTGTGTAGAGAAAACGGATTAAAATATCATCTTGATGGTGCAAGATTGTTCAATGCTCTTGTGGCTAAAAACGAAAATCCGTCCGATTATGGAGGTCAATTTGATTCTATCTCTATCTGTTTATCAAAGGGATTGGGTGCCCCTGTTGGTTCCCTTTTACTCGGGACAGAGGAATTCATAGGCAAAGCGCACAGAGTCAGAAAAGTGATGGGAGGAGGAATGCGGCAGGCAGGCTATTTAGCCGCCGCCGGCATCTATGCCTTAAACAATAACATAGAAAGGCTTGCTGATGATCATGCCAGAGCCAAATACATCGCTGAAAGCATCAAGGAGGCACCATACATTGAGAGTACGGAAGAGCCGGAAACAAATATTCTAATGGTCAACCTCACCATATCCGCAGAGGAATATTTGAAAAAACTGGAAAATGACGGAATGCTAGCCATAGGCTTTGGCCCTAAAAGAATTCGTATTACAACGCATTTAGATGTCTCTGAAGCAGATATAGAGAAGGCAGTTAGCATTATGAAAAATCTGGTCTGAAACCTACGCTGACTGAAACTTGGAAAACACGTAAAGCACACCCAAACAAACTGCAAGGCTTAGTACTACGTTGGCAATAACCCACCCCCATTCTCCACTTTTCATCAGTTCAAGGGTTTCATTGCTAAACGTTGAAAACGTGCTGAACCCTCCACAGAATCCGACCAGTATAAGAGCCTTGTACGCTTCACTGACCTGACTTTTGGAGGCAAAAAATAAGATTGCAATCCCAAGAATTACACAAGAGGCCAAGTTGGAAAGGAATGTTCCTAGCGGAAACGGACCAGCATACATTTTGCCGGCAACGATACCAAAACCATATCTGGCCAGACTTCCTAACCCTCCACCTATGAATATAGCCAACCACGTCATTTCTTCAAAGTTAAAAGATTGGAGAAGAACCGATAAACCAACCAACCAATGCAAATGCCAAGAACAGCTCCACATAAAATATCAGCGGGATAATGCACTCCTAAATACACTCTTGAATAAGCAATTAAGCCGGCAATGAGAATTCCGACAATCATTACTTTTCTATTTAGGAGCAGGCCTAAAAACATAGCAATGGCAAACATATTTGCAGCATGTGAAGAAACGAAGCTGTTGACTCCTCCCCTATAGTCATTTACTATGTGTACCAAATGCTTGATCTCATTGTTGTGTGTAGGTCGCCATCGCTCAAACACGTTTTTAAATAAATGCTGAGCGGTCTGATCTGCCAATGCCACAGCTAAAACGGCTCCGGCTGTCAGGATCAGTCCCTTTTTCCACCCAAACCCTCTAACCAAAAGAACTATTCCGATCAAATAAAAAGGAATTCCGAAGTACTTATTGGTTACGCACCAGAAAAAGTCATCAAAAAAAGTACTATGAAAACTGTTCAGCCACAAAAACAAGCTGCGATCTATATTTTCGAGCCAATCAATCATATTGTATTGTTTCCCAGAGCAGATCTTTTAGCTCTTGCAATCCCTGCTGAGCAATTGAGCTGATAAACAATGTAGGAATATCCGGCAGGTCCAGTCTTATCTCCTCTTTCAGCTCGTCGTCCAGCATGTCAGATTTCGAGATAGCAAGAATTCTTCTTTTGTCAAGAAGCTCGGGATTGTATTGCTCCAGTTCGTTCATTAGGATCTTGTATTCCTTATGTATATCCTCGCTATCCGCCGGCACTAGAAATAAGAGTACGGAATTTCTTTCAATGTGTCTCAAAAATCTCAGCCCAATTCCTTTTCCTTCGTGGGCACCTTCGATAATACCCGGTATATCTGCCATGATGAACGAGCGATGATTCCTATAGGCAACAATGCCCAGGTTTGGAACCAAGGTTGTAAACGGGTAATTTGCAATTTCCGGTTTTGCAGCTGACACTACCGAAAGCAATGTTGATTTTCCTGCATTCGG
>JAAZYJ010000227.1 GCA_014239715.1 Flavobacteriales bacterium | reverse complement strand
TACCATTCTTATCCATTACTTTCGAGTTGTAAGCTCTACTTTGAACCAGCATGTTGTATGTGATCATTTCATTCCATGGGGCTATCAGTTGTGTTCCTTCGTTGTAGGCTAACGTTGTGTCAACGCCATTTCCATACGGCCTGAATATAAATCCTTCTTCACCCGGATCAACATCTTGCCATGAAGTGAACAAAAGTCCAATACCTATTACCGCTAGAAGTCCGATTAAAGCTAATCTGACAATTTTTTTATTTTCCATTTTTTTATTTTTTTTCGTTTTTGAACAAATACGCGTAGCACATATAAATGACGCACGCATTAATCGCCAAAGCTAATACTTTCATCAATATTGGCAGCCTTTTTATATATAAGATCGTAAGCAGTAAAATAAAGGCGATCAATATTACACCAATAATTATCTGGAATAATTTTTTTGCATTGCTCTTTGACTGCTCGGGTTTTTCGGAGGGGTCTATGATGCTGTCATCTTCGTTCATATCGATAATTTTGACTTATTGAAAAGCTGATTAACAAGCTGTTACTAGTACAAAGTAACAGAAGTTTGACAACTATGTTTTCTTCTGAGGCTAATTTATTTGTTTGAAAGTGAAATATCCGTCAGTCTCGCACCTCAGATTTTCAGTTTCTTGTATATCCCGTCCATCCAGTTCTGTAGGTCCGTTGTATACAGTTTTGAAAATCGTCGGTCTGAGGGACCACCGGGCAAACACGTTTCAATGTAGCTTTTTCCCATATCGGCAATTAATCGATAGGAAGGAGCAAAAGAAGTTGTTCTGTTGTTGTTACGGTAAACCTGCCCTTGATGAATTGTGGCTCGGTTCCCTTTTAATGCATATGGTCCTAGATCGAACCCGACAAATTTCGGGAATTTGTCACCAACCAATATGTTGGTAAATGAAATTGGATTTGCTTCTCCCCATGTTTTATGCTCGCAACTCAGCCCAGTTTGTACTGCTGACCTGAGAATTTCTTCTCTCGACCGATCCATAAACCAGAAAGACTTGTCCGAAAGCAAGATCGTGTCAAAATTCCCATAAAAATCTGCAATGTAACCGGTTTCTTGAATCAGATGAGCTGTGACACCCGGCCCTATACAAGTGCCGAAGACCTCATGTATATACGCTGTGTAGATGCTTTCAAAAATTGTGGCTCCGATCGAGTCGGCAGAGTAGTGCAGATCCCAGTGTCGAAGCAAATTGGCCGGTTCGGAGTCATCAAGCAAAGGGAGTATTAGCGGCATGAACTTTTCAGCTTGTCGTGAATAAGTGTCCATGTGCATTGCTTGCATGTCGACTGCAGATATTTTTTCTTTTTTGTTCAAGAGGTGTTTGATCCTGTCCGAACGGTAGTTACTCATTGTTATGGTGTGCGGGTTAACCTCTCCGAATTCGCTGAGATCTTCGTTGGCGGTTACTATAAAACCGGCTTCAGGGTTATAGGACCGGGGCAGTTCAGTGTGATCATAGTATCCTTTCCAGTCATATTCACTCTCCCAGCCGGGAATTGGCGTGAATCCTGAATATCTGTTGTTTCTCTTTGGTAATAGCCCGGACATTTGAAACCCAATATCACCATTAACGTCGCCTATTACCCAATTGAATGACATTTCGAGCCTCCCTAAGCAGCCCATAGCATCCTTGACATTGCTAATTTTATTAAGAGCTAGTCCTTGTTGAAGTGAACGCGCTCCTCCATTGCATCCGCTCCAAAGAACCGAAAGGTATCGCCCATCTTCGAATGGGTCGCCCAGCAGTACACCATGCTTGTTCTCATAAAAAGTAACTTCTTGTTTTCCTTTTTTCTTTCTTTTTATGATCTCTTTTCTGGTCGTAAAAGAATGGCGTTGACCATCTTTGAGATATTTGCCCTTTTGACAATCTTCGATCCAATAGTCCATGGCATCCATGAACGTATAGGTGGCGCCCCAGGACACGTCTTTGTTTCTTCCAATTAACAATGCGCTGATTCCCGGCATCGTTGCGCCCATTGCAAAATTATCCTGGCTTTCCAAAACAATTTCATACCAGACTGCGGGTAGACGATTGACCTCGAGGTGTGGGTCATTTGCCAGAATTACATTGCCTGAATCAGATCTGTTTCCATTAACAACCCAGTTGTTTGATGCCATTAGCGGGTTGGCCAGATTGTTCCACTTTACTTCAGGCGGTATGATCTGATGTGGTGATTTGATGGTTTTGATCAATTCCTCATCATAATTGTCCAGAATATCAGGAAAAAGTTCCTCCAACAGCTGTCTAGGCACCCCGTTCTGGACTAGTTCGATAAACAGTAATTCAATTTCACCTTGAGATTGCGCTAAGGTTAGGAATCCCGCCATTCGTGTCATCATAATGATGTCTTTGATCTCCCAATGAAATGACCTGAAGCCAATTAGTGTGGTTAGCTCCCAGGGTCGTTTTTCGCTAAACCTTTGGTTCACTCCATCACAATATGCTTGAAGCTTTTCTATTTCTTCACTTGAAAACTTCTCAAGCTCCGATTTCATATTCCCACGGAAATTGTATTGTCGGAAGAATTTGTCAACTTCGAACATTTCATCAGAATCTTGCAATTTTAAACAAGCCTCGCCTCTCCCCAGGGTTTGCATCAGCATGAGTTGGATTCCTCGGTCCATTGCATGACAGTAACCTAGTCCAAACAGCAGATCGGAATCATCTTTCCCCGATACTTTTGGTATCCCGTTAGCGTCCCTGGTTATGGTAAGGTGCTGTCTTCCTTTTATGCGCATATTTTATATGATTTATGCGTATGAACTTACTAAAACTTCCACCAGTCTTTTGCTTTTTGTTGGGAAATTTCCCTAAATCCAATCAGGTTCACAGTGTAATTGTCTCATCTTTTTATCTGTATTCTGGCTGATACTGTTCTTGCATCGTCACTTACGGTAACCACATAAGTCCCACTGGAAAGTTCAGGAAGTGAAAAATGAGTGGCTCTCATTGGGTTTTTTTTCATGCAAAGCAATTCACCTTTTGTATTCGACAATTCAATTTGAAGAGCTGAGCTCATTTTCTCAAAATGAACACAAAATTCACCTCTATTGGGGTTGGGGAAGACGTTGAACCCAAAAGTCGGGTTTGGATTTGGGAGTATACATATTCTGTTGACAAGGCAATCGGGAGTAGGGGCGTATATGTATTCTTCACCATACGCATGATCAACATCTATAATATCAGTTGAAAAGAGGGTCGGAGTAAGTTTTTCTTGATAAACAGGATGAATTTCAAACTGCCCAAAGCATAGAGTGAAATTGAGTGTAAGAGAAGATAAAAATAGCGATAACGTAAGGGCGTAGTGCATGTTATGTGTTTAGTAGTTGGATTAAAATAGCGGTCAAAATTGCTTTTTATTTCCGCTCTAAACACAATTAAGGGACTTAAATAAAGTTGAAAAATCGCAGTTCTAAATCAGTAAATAGTAATTGATATGAAACGGTTTACTTACGAAATAAGTGATATAATTGGGCATTTTTACACGGGAAAAATGGGGGTAGGGTAATGAAAAGAAACGTGGTTTTATGTTTGGACGTTGTTACTCTCGGCCAAAAGCAGGGATGTAAAGGATAATTGTGAATTATTTTTTCAAGATTCCGAGTTGATCCTTCCATGGGCCAACATCTTCTCCGAACTTCTTAGCCATGATCCTGGTTATTTGAGAAAGGTGCGCCATATCATGCACGACCCACGTAGCAAGCAATTCTTTAAGCGTCACAATGCCAAGCTCAGGGTGTGTAGCTGTGGAGCTAAGGTCGTCATTTGTAATATTGTATGCCTGAACAATGTCAATATTAATTTCTCTGAGGTATTTCAGCTGAAAAATCAGTTCTCTGATGGATTTGCTTTCCATTTTATCAAAGTGCTCCTCCACATCATCAGTGGGTTCAAACTCTTTTGTAGGAAAGTTTGACATGATCATTTCTAATCTAGGCGTCCAGGTAGTCCGTTCACCATATATCAGGTGGCTAACAACTTTGTGCACGCTCCAAGCTTCATTGCCCTCCTTAGCATATATCCAATCCTTGCTAAGTCCTTCAAGCAAGGCTTCTATAGCAACAGGCGTGCGCTCCAAGATCTCTATCGATTTTTCTATGTCAAAGTTCAAAATACACGGATTTGAATAATTCCTTATTGCAAATAAAAGTGTGATTTGGTGTGGTACACAAGATGTGACGCCCTACCATCGCCTTGATCATGATAGACCTGGCTATTTTGCAGATATGGTTAAGTTCGGCTGTCCACACAACTCTCTTGCTAATCATCGATTTGTTTATCTCATTATTGTGACGGGACGTAACTCACGCGAGTCCTGTTTGTATTCTCATAACAATAACGGTGGTTAAGATAGAAAATAATTCAGTTTTCGCCTAAGATTATTAGACCGCAATATGAGGTTCCTACTCAAATGTTGGTTAATTACATTTTCTATTATTCCTCTTCGTCTTTGGCTTCTTTGGTCGATGGAAGTTGGATGGAAATGGCGGATTCAGCTGGACTTTTTGTGTTTTTAACAGTAATTGCTCCATTGTAGTGATCAATTAATTTCTTTACAATACCTATTTCATTGCCCGTGTCAATAAGTGCCTTTTTCAGGTCTAGCTTTGACTTTGGCACGTTTATTTTGATCGTAGCCGAATCAGATAGCTCTACCTTTAGTTCGATCGTACATTTCTCCGAATTGTGTACAATGTAGTTGATCAGGCCCGTTGAGGCCATATACAGTACCGTTTCCTGTTCTTTGCCTAATCGGTTGTTTTTTGATCCGGATTTCGCTACCAGCTCGATAAGATGATCAGATGACTTTTGCAGTTCTTCACTAAATGCTTCTAACCCCGGAACAAGTCCCAGCTTTGAAATAGAAGGGGTTGTCAAATTGGCTGATAACCTTTTCGTATTGCCAATAATGTGCTCAAAGTTTTTTCGTACCGAAGTTATCAGCATTTGCATTTCCCTGTCATTCAGGGCTGTTATCTTTTCGTTCAGTGACTTAAGTATGTATTGAAGACCGGCTAATGTTGTTGTGATCTCTTTGTGGATCGTATTGCCTAATTCTTCTTTTTGTTCTTCCCTGGCGTTAAAAACAGATAACAATAGTTGTTTTTCGTTCTCTTTTCTTGCGGTAATATCCAATTGTATGACTAAAAAATTGTCATCGTTGATGGGTATAATGTTATTGTCAACCCAATAAAATGAGCTGTCTTTGGCTTTGTGTTTAGTGTCCTCTCGCCAGTTATTCCCTTTTTTAAGGGTTTTCCAGATTTTTGTTAACGAATCTTCACTGAAGTCATCGGAGTTAAGAAGCTGCTGTCCAATGATCTCATCTTTACCGTATTTTGAAATCTCACAGTATTCAGAATTTGTGCTGATGATAATGCCATTTTCGTTGACGATCATAATTCGTGCAATGTGGTCAAGGCCTTTGCCGAAATAGTCAGCTTCCTTAATTGACTTTTGCAAGTTCAGATTCTCAATGTGAAGTCTGGATTTTTCATTTAATGCAAATTCAAGCTCTTCACTGATCATATTTAGACCAAACCCAATTGTGTCCAGCGCATCCTGTTTTTCTGTAACCGTATATTTTTTTCGAAAATTGAGAGATGACAGCTGATTCAGCATGTTTAGGATCTGTTCAAGTCGGACATCTTCGAGGCTGTGATACGCCATAAGCCACTTTAAAGCACTTTCTTCAGTTGCAAAAAGACGTATTGGGTAAAATTCGTGCTTGTAATGTGCAAGAAAATTGCCTAATAGAGCATTGAATTCGTTGGATGAAGAGAATGCAAGAGCTTTGGTGGTTTCTATCATTCCTTCAGAATAGATGAAACCTCTAGCATTTTTGTCTAGTCTAGGATTATTAGATAGGTCAAATAGTAACAATAGCTTTCCACTAGGCACTGCCATTTCTGCCAGTGTCTCATAAAGTTCATCAAAATCGGTTAACGCGATGCTGGCGTTGTCATTCTTTGCTTGAATGCAAACAATCCCATCGGCTCTCACGTGTGTGATGAACTTACTATTGCTATTTTTTTTAGTTCGCAAAGGAACGTGGTTGTGGTTTGAGACGCATATACGAATGCACAGAACCGATTGTTTGTCAGAAAGGGCAATGTTCGATGAGTGAACAGAAATGCCCGATAACTGTCAAGACAGCTAGCGAATTTCTAGTGTAAAGTAGGGCGTAGCTCTTAATTAACAGAGTCTAATGTAAACATTATCAACTGGTTATAGTGCTTTAGCTAACGATTTATTTTTGCTGAAAATCCGAAGGGTATCAAAGTAATCAAGGATTGAGCATAACGGGCATCACTAGCATTAAAATGTCTTCATTCCCTGCTGCATCACCACCTGGTACAATGATTCCTGCTCTGTTTGGAGCACTCATTTGAATTATGGTTTCCTGTGCATCGATATTTGCCAGCATTTCCACCAAAAATCTGGAATTAAAACCGATTTCCATATCCTCCCCCTGGTAGTTACATGTCAACCTTTCGTTGGCTTCATTAGAGAAATCTAGATCTTCTGCTGAAATAACCAAGTCGCTTCCGGTCATTTTTAGTCTGACCTGATTCGTTGTTTTATTGGCAAAGATCGATACTCGTTTTATGGAGCTCAGTAATTCAGTACGGTCAATGGTTAACTTATTGGGGTTCTCATTGGGTATAACCGCTGAATAGTTGGGGTACTTGCCATCTATTAACCTACAGACCAGGGTAATGTTGTCAAAAGCAAAAAATACGTTATTCTCGTTGTATTCCATTCGCACATTGGACCCAGACGCTGCCATAAGGCCTTTTAGCAGGTTTAATGGCTTTTTGGGGACTATAAATGATGATTCCTTCGCTGCTTTGACGTCGGTTCTTTTAAATCGAACCAATTTATGTGCATCGGTAGCTACGAATGTGATCCCGTCATTTTCCAGCTGAAAATAAACTCCGCTCATCACAGGCCTCAGGTCATCGTTCCCTGCGGCAAATATTGTCTTGCTGATTGCATTGGCAAGAACTTCGGCTGGCAGCTCTGCTTTTGAGGGGGATTCGATCGTTGGAACTTTTGGGAATTCGTTACCACTATGCCCGCTTAGTTTGTATTTACCGTTGTCAGAAGATATCTCTATCCCACATGTCTTGCTATCAATGTCAAATGCGAGTGGTTGCTCCGGGAATGCTTTAAGAATGTCCATGAGCATTCTTGCGGGAATACAAATTGTTCCTTCTTCTTTTGCTTCAACCTCTATCACCGTGGTCATTGTGGTTTCCAGGTCCGAGGCGGATACGGTCAGTGATTTTCCTTTGATCTCAAACAGAAAGTTATCCAGAATTGGAAGTGTATTGCTCGAATTCAAAACGCCTCCGATTCCTTGGAGACTTTTAAGCAGATCAGAACTGGAAACTATAAATTTCATGTGGGTATATTTAACATTGTTAGCCAACAAATATAACGGATAATGATCGTGTTAGCGATGCTAATTATCAACACTATTCACCTTGTTATTAACAACTAAAATTATTGGAAAAATGATATGGGTTTAAATACGGGCCCCCAGCTATAAAACTGTAGTTTCATCAGCTCTGAATTCCCTTCAATATGACCCCAGTACCGGTCCTTATCCCAAAGTATCGGATCATCTTTATAATCTGTTAAACCGGGAGGCGCAAATTTGCGGTGAATGATCACTTTTTTTTGAGCACCTTTATCGTCAGTTACTGTCAACGCATATAAGGGGTCAGATCGCATTACAGAATCAGCTTCATGCATGGAGAGCTCTTTGTTCATTCCTTCGTAATTGAGGCGCATCATCAACGTTACATATCGTTGAACGGATTTCGTATTAAATTCACTTACTTCTTTTCCGGTGTTTTCAAATAGTTTCAGCCCTCCTTTCTGATCTATCTCAACAACATGGGATTTTTGTGGCTCTTCAAAAAACTGGAGATGTATACGGGAAATCGCTCCTCTTCCATACTTGAAAACCGCTGTACTTCGCCATTCATTTATCTCTGAAAAAAACCGACTTTCAAGATGCCCGTACATCCCGGGTTTGTAGACAATATACGGGTTAGACTTGACCATTTCTCCTTCTATTTTTTCACTCATTACCATAAAGGTGCCGAGCTTATCCGGGGTTGAATTTCCGACGTAATAGGTTTTGAAAGGAGTTTCAGCGTTATTTTTAAAAAAATCAACTTTCTTATTGGATGCAGCGATCTGATTAATGATGTTATTTCTTGAGCTTTCATCTACTTCCTGCTTTATTTTAATTCTGAAAATGGTCTCTAAAATAAGATCAACAGCATCTTCTCTTGCGTCAAAATCTCCCGAATTCAGTTTCCATACATCGGGTGTTGTTCTGCGCTGAATTACTATTGAGTTACCGTTGGCTTCAGTGATCTGGATTTGGTCTACTTGGCTCGTGTCTTTTATAGCGAAAGTAGGCTTGTCGTTGACTAAATTTGGCTTGCAACCGCCCAGTAGCATCAGAACCAAAAAATAGGTTGATAAGAGAAGAGTTGAAAAAGAAAAATACAGTAGTGTTCTTGTTGTCATTATTTTTTGAATTTTCTTTGCCTTATGACATATTGAATCCCTCCGAACAGTAACAGAACAAGAATGGGGAGCGCAACGTTTAAAAACTTGAGGGTAGCTCTTGAACTATCATTGTTGATTAATTCTTCATTAAGCGGACGCTGCTTGAATTCTCGACCTCTTAATGAAATGAGGTTGTCTTCTTCCATCAGGTCATCGAATGCATTCTTGAAAAAATCAATGTTGTTGTACATGGGTATAGGGTTTGGTGTAGACACAATTACCTCATGGTCAGGGCTTAAAACATCTCTCGGGTCAATTTTGGGTTCGTTCAACTTCTCCGGATGAATCCTATTCTTGATCAGGTCCCCATCACCTACAACAAGCATTTTATTTGGTTCACTGATTGTCTTGAGCACTAGTGAGTCTTTATAGGCCGGATCCAGAGAGTTTCTGAAGAAGCTCTTAAAGCTCCCTTCAAGCATTAGTGCAGTAGGGCGCTTCTCAACCCCATCTCCTACAAAATTGGGTCGATACGCCGGATCAATATAGGCAAGAGCAACTCGTGCAGGGCTTTTGATGACTCTTGATCCAGCTGAGGATTCCAAAAGTATCCTTTTACGTACAGTTGAGTCGCCGACGGGATCAACCGTACTGACGTATTTCATTTTTACCGGATTCAGGTTGGCAGCAACGGGGTCTCTGTTCGAATTTCTTGCGAGCACGTAAAAATTCCAATCTGCAGGTTGGTTCGTTCGGAAATCCCAAATTGGCCCACATTTTTTTGACAAGATCAGCTCGTTATTGATCCTTGCTCCATAGTTGAATAGCATGTCGCTGATATTCAGGTCGTAAGGCATAGCAAAAGATTGTCCCGTCATGAAAAGACTGTCCTCTTGCATATTTAAGGGGTCGATCAGCCACGCCACTTTGCCACCGTTCATAATGAACTGGTCGATGATAAATTTCTCTTCATTCGAAAATGGCATTTTAGGTTGAGCTATGATAATGCTCTTGTAATCTTTCAATGCTCGAAAACTGGTTTTCCCGTCGGCGTCTTTCTTAGGGTCAAAAATCACTCGGCCATTTGTGTCTTTGAGTGTAAAATGTTCAATGTCGTAGTACTCTTTAAGATGCCCGCGTATGGATAAAGTACTGTTTTCGCTGAGCTCGCCGTGTCCCTGAAGAAAGCCAACTTTGGGATAATTCTCTCTGGTTAATTTTCTGAAAGTCTGTAAGAACTTGTATTCCAGCTGATCACTAGCCAGATT
>JAAZYJ010000149.1 GCA_014239715.1 Flavobacteriales bacterium | reverse complement strand
TTATTTTTTCCGGAATCGGTGGAAGTGTAGATGCAAATCTTGAACTATGGTATGAACAATTTAAAAGCGAGACTCAACAATCAGTTTCTGAATCTGCAGTAATATCACACGAACATTTAAAAAAGATGGATGTAACTTTTTCATATGTAGAAGGTACCTACTTAAAATTGTCTATGGGAATGGGCGGTACCAAGACAGAAATGATAGGCTATGCATTATTGGCAGCCATTGTGTCTTCCTCTGATGGTTTGTATTTTTTCAAGGGGACGGGCCCAAAATCAACGATGGTTTCTCAGAAAAAACTATTTAAACAATTTATCCGAAGTATTGAAAAATTATAAAGTGTGCCAGATCAACAGACTTATATTATTCAAAGAGACGAATCATCAGTGGAACATAATTGGCATGATCCTTGTAACTTTACACATTAGTATTTTTATCTGAAAGGACGACTATGGTAGATAAACTCACAGAAAAAGAAATAGAAAATTTTGATATAAAGGACACGGATCATTATCCCGTCATGCCCTTGCGGAATACAGTATTGTTTCCCCAACAAGTGATCCCCATTTATATTGGTCGGGAACGCAGTTTGAAACTGATCAATGATCTGGATCCACGCAAAAGATATATTGTGGTTGTAGCGCAGGAAGACGGTTCTATTGAAGATCCAAAACCTAAAGATCTTTATGCTTTTGGCACCCTGGCACAAGTGTTGAAAGTTTTTGATATGCCGGACAACAGTAAATCCGCAATTGTACAGGGAATTTCCCGGGTTAAGATCCTGAATTTTACGGGGGAAGAACCTTATTTCACTGCCGCAGTTGATTCTCTTGATGACGATCCCATCAAGGATAAACTAGAGGTTGATGCATTGGCTGCAAATCTGAGACAGACTTTTGAAGACCTGATGAAAGTTGCCCCAAATCTTACCGAAGAACACTCAGGTATGCTGCGCAATATCCAGAAACCCAACCGGCTTACCGATCGTGCTATTTCCATTATGACCATTCCCAATCAGGAAAAACAGGAAGTCCTGGAAGAATTAAATATCAAGGAGCGTATTGAGAAAGCGCTTACGCTCATATCCAGGGAAATCCAACGGATCAAATTAGGTGAGGAGATTCAAACTGAGGTTCATGATGAGATCAGTAAAACTCAAAGGGAGTATTATTTACGGGAACAAATGAAAGCGATCAAAAAGGAATTGGGTGAAGATGAAGGATCGGTTGAACTCAAGGAATTGGAGAAAAAGTTAAAAGACGCTAAAATGTCGGAAGAAGCTGAAAAAGTTGCCATGAAAGAGCTGGATCGATTATCACGAATTCCAACACAATCTCCGGAATATAATGTTTCCAGAACCTATATTGAATGGTTGTCTGAACTGCCTTGGAGTGACTCTACTGATGACCGGATCGATCTTAAAGAAGCGATGAAAATTTTAGATGAAGATCATTATGGATTGGAAAAAGTGAAGGAACGGATCATTGAATACTTAGCAGTCCGCAACCTGAAACAAAAGAAAAATCCCGACGGCACAGTTCGGGGTCCTATTCTGTGTTTTGGAGGTCCCCCCGGTGTGGGGAAAACATCCCTTGGGAAATCTATTGCCCGTGCCATGGGACGAAAATTTGTTCGATTATCTTTGGGAGGGGTACGGGATGAAGCGGAGGTTCGTGGCCATCGAAGAACATATATTGGAGCATTGCCAGGCCGAATTATTCAAAGTATCAAGAAAGCGGGTAAAAACAATCCTGTATTCATGCTGGATGAAATTGATAAGCTTGGTGCAGATTTCCG
>JAAZYJ010000151.1 GCA_014239715.1 Flavobacteriales bacterium | reverse complement strand
CGAATATTGGAATTCATTTACGCCAATGATGAAGTAGCCGAACAGGAATTGGAATTCGCTACAACCGTAGCTGAAACATTTAACATTTCCAGAGAGGAATACGCAAGATGTAAGAAATTCGTTGAATTAGACGCGGAAGAAATACTTGATGATCCGGATTGGCTATTCGTGAACGCAATCAAAGAGCTAAATCTTGATCACGGCTTCCATCTGTACTCCGAAACAATTGAGGGCAGAATAATTATTATCCGAATAGAGTCCGTGAACATATACTTCATGCGGTATCAAGGTAGCTCAGACCTTTATCTCAATGGGCAGGCTCTTCCACCTAACAGGAACTTTATTCTTAATCAAGGTTCTTCTATTCGAAGCTCTAAAGTAAAGCCGATATATTACAGTGATATTATCAGTCGGTTCCTTAGTGATGATTCGACGGCAAAAATCAATTTCAAAACAGACGGCATCCAATACCACTTTAAAGGAGGCAAAGTCGGACTGCACCCTATTAACTTCTCAGAGGATTCGGGAAAGTTGATTGGAATTATGGGCGGATCTGGGGCAGGAAAGTCTACGTTGCTAAATGTATTGAATGGGAACTATACACCCACCATAGGCGCAGTAACGATCAATGGAGTAGATATACACAGAGAAGGCGATAACATTGAAGGGTTAATTGGATATGTATCTCAAGATGATCTTCTGATCGAAGAGCTAACGGTATTTCAGAATTTGTTCTTCAATGCCAAATTGTGTTTTGGTAATCTAGGTGACGAGAAAATTTCCAGTATGGTAATGGACACTTTGGGTGCAATTGGTCTCAGCGAGGCTAAAGATCTTAAAGTAGGCAGTCCCCTTGAAAAAACTATATCAGGAGGTCAGAGAAAACGATTGAATATTGCACTGGAATTGATCAGAGAACCATCTGTTATGTTTGTTGATGAACCTACCTCCGGCCTGTCATCAAGAGATTCAGAGAACATAATGGACCTTCTTAAAGAACTTGCTCTTAAAGGCAAGCTGATCTTTGTTGTGATCCACCAGCCTTCATCAGACATTTTTAAGATGTTCGATACCCTATTAATACTTGATCAGGGTGGATATCCGATCTATAACGGTAATCCGGTTGATGCCGTGATTTACTTCAAAAAATTAGTCAGCCATGTAAATGCTGATGAAAGTGAATGTCATTCCTGCGGTAATGTTAATCCGGAACAGATATTCAACATTATCGAGTCTAAGGTTGTAGATGAATACGGAAACTTAACGGATAATCGGAAGGTTTCTCCTAAAGAATGGCATGGCAACTACAAAGAACTTATCGATAACGAACCTCTTAGTTCCAATGACTCGGATGAAATTCCGGAAAGTGAATTCAAAGTCCCAAGTATCTGGAAGCAATTCCGTGTATTTTTTAAACGTGACGTACTTTCCAAACTAACCAACACCCAGTACTTACTGATCAATTCCATTGAAGCTCCTGCTTTGGCTGCAATTTTGGCTTTTTTCATGAAGTATTTCAACAATAGCGAATTTGGAGAAGAATACGTGTTTCGATACAGTGAGAACATTCCACAATATTTATTCATTTCAGTAATTGTTGCTCTTTTTATCGGACTAACTGTAAGTGCTGAAGAAATTATTGGAAATCGAAAAATACTAAAAAGGGAAGAGTTCCTGAATCTAAGCCGTGGAAGTTATCTCGCTTCTAAGATTTCAATCATGTTTGTTATTTCAGCAATTCAAACTTTACTGTTCGTAATTGTAGGAAACGTTATTTTGGAAATAAAAGGGATGATACTACCCTATTGGATAATCATGTTCTCGACCTCGTGCTTTGCCAATATGTTGGGATTAAATATTTCTGCCAGTTTTAACAGTGCGAAAGTCATCTACATACTGATCCCAATATTGATTATTCCCCAGCTTCTTTTCAGCGGAATCATTGTTTCTTTTGACAAGTTGAATCCTATGTTCAAATCTGAATCGCACGTTCCTTGGATCGGAAACATCATGGCGTCAAGATGGGCCTATGAAGCATTAGCGGTCTACCAGTTTAAGAACAATGAGTACGAAAAAGAATATTACCTGTATGATAAGGAAATGAAGTTTTCGAATTGGAAAAAGGACCAATGGGCCCAGGCAATGGAAAACAAAGTGAACTATGTACATAAATACTACAAAGATTCGGCAGAATCACCCAATTTAAATCAAGGGATCGACCTGATCATAAGCGAGTTCATAAAAGAGAAAAAGAAACTTGATTCCGATGTGAGAATAGAAGCCGAATCCAAACCTAAGTTTGAATTTTTATCTACTTTGAAAGATGCCCAGTCCTTTAATGAAGAGGTCTATTCGGATATTCGGGAATCAATTGTGACCATTGAAGAAATATATAAATGGCTGTTCAATTATTATGAAAATTTATGTGATGGCATTGCCGTTTCAGCCAAAACCCCAACGGATGATTTCCTGAATGATCTCAAAGCCGAGTTGACGGCAGGGAATATCACGAAAAAAGAATTCAGGGAACGCAAAAAAAATGAAAGGAACCGCTTGAGTGAGATCAATTCAAATCGACAAAAGAAATATACAAATGAAGCGTTAGAGAAGTTCGTAACAAACGATAATAGCTTCGAGTACATTGTGGAAGCCGAAGGAATGTTAATTCAAAAGTCTGACCCGATCTACCTTGATCCATATGATAATTACTTTTTAAGATCTCATTTCTATGCTCCCCGGAAAAAGTTTTTTGGTCACTACCTGAGCACATTCGCGTTCAACACGATGATGATCTGGCTCATGTCGTTAGTGCTGATCATTGCACTTCGATTTGATCTATTAAGAAAGATTATTGAAGGTTTTGAGAAATTGTTTTCCATTTTGATTCCTTCAAGAACAAAGTGAAATTGTTGAAAGTCAATTCAATAATTCAACTGACATTAACTTGAATTTCGTCCGTTATCGATTTTTGTTTGAATCGCTCTATCTTTACTTTCAGAGTAAAGAAAGAATTCGTTTCATCCAAAGACAAAAAGCTGTATTCAAGTTTTTGACCCGACTTTCTGGCAATATCGATCATACCCAGGCCACCACCACCTTTTTCTGACATTTGGCCATTACTGAGGACCTCCTTAT
>JAAZYJ010000142.1 GCA_014239715.1 Flavobacteriales bacterium | reverse complement strand
ATCATGTATGTCGCCTTATCTTATGACCACAGAATAATTGACGGTAAAGAATCTGTTAGCTTTCTGGTCAAAGTGAAAGAAATGCTTGAAAATCCTGAAAAAATGATCTTTGGAGCAAAAGATCCGGTTGAGGTCTTGTTGGGTTTATGAATGCTGTGTATCACAGAGGATCGCCATTAATACCCCATAATTGATTCTACGTTGGCCTTCCTGAGTAATTCTTCATCTTCAGCAATGCCAACGGAATCATCCAGGTATTGGTGAATCTCTAATCGTTCAATGAGCATCATCTCGTCTCCGGGATAGCTGCTGATCAAAAAATTGTAGATTAAAATGGCATTTTCACATCCTTCATCTGTAAGAAGGCATTGTTTTTTATAGGCGCGAGCAATTTCCTGCCTTATTTCGTCATTGTCATTGCTCATGGCTAATGCGATCTTGTATTGATTTATGGCCTCGTCGTAATTATTTTCTTCCAGCAATAGCTCGGCCCTTTGCATGATCATCACAGCGTCAGATTCTAAATACACAGCTTCCATTTTCGCGTATTCCTGATCCTCTTCGTACTCATTCTTCAGAATATAATAGACCATCAGGAAAAGACCGGCCACAGACAAAACCGTGGTCATTGATTTTATGAATCTTCTGTTATTCATCGAAATAAATGTAAGGCAAAATGATTATTATCCTTCCGGAGCTGGTTGATAAACGGTGCTTTTATGCAAAAGCCGGTGAAAATTGAGCCTGCATTTTGCAATACACCTATATTGCCCGTAAATTCATATGCTTGAAAATACTCTTTACCATATCAGTTTCTATTTTACCTTTTATCTGTTCGTCTCAGCAATTGTTCTGGAATCAGGCGGAGGTTTTCGTCACAGATGGGGCTTTATTGCATGTAAATGGGAACTTGCAGTCTGAGTCTTCTTCGGCACTTTTTGTTAATGCTGGTGATGTACGTACAGAAAATGGTTACCAGAACGGAGACTTTGTTCTGACCGACTCGGCAACGGTTATGGGTGATGGTGTGTATAGACTACAGGGGGATTGGCTGAACAGTGCGGTATTCGTTGCGGATTCTTCACGCGTCGTTCTGGAAGGAAATGATGAATACATAGGTGGGGACTCGATCAGCTATTTTTTCAATTTGGAGCTCCGGGGCTCAGGAGTTAAAACACAGCTAATTGATGCGTTTACTACAAATGAATTGGCCCTTAATGATAGAGAGTTGGCGATAGACAGCTTTTCTATGACGGTTACAAACCCCAGAGTTTCATCTGTAACTAGCGACGCCACTTTTTTGGCGGAGGGTTTTGCCAGCACGCTTATGGATGGCCGTTTGGTCAGACAAATGGATTACGATTCAACCTATATTTTCCCAATGGGATCTTCTGTTGGGCTTACCAGATACCGTCCTGTTGACCTTAAACCGAATGGCGCCTCCGGCGAGACTTTTTCCGTTGGCTTTAACAATTACGATGCTACGGTTAACGGACATCCGATAATTCTTCACGATTCTTCAGTATGCAGAATAAACGATCAGTACTATCATTTGATCGAGCACAACGTCGGGATGGCGAGTGCCGACCTTACAATGTACTACCACTCAACAGATGGCCACTTTGATCAAATCGCCCAATGGGATACGCTGCCAAGCGGACAATGGAAGGTTATTGGCAATGATTCTCAACTATCTACAAGTTATCAAACCATACAGGTAGATTCGGTTTCAGATTTCACGCCAATTCAATTTGCTTTGGCAGTTCTCACGCCTTCTGCTCCGGCAATAGTGGGAGATACAGTTGTATGCGATCCGAATTTACTTTGGACCTATGAGGTGAACCCATCCAATGCGGGGTCTGTCTATTTTTGGGATATCCCAACGGATGCTATGATTAGTTCCGGAGGCGGAACGGAAGCAATCGATGTTGATTGGCTTTCCAGTCCCGGTGGAGAAATTACAGTGTATGAAATAGACACGAATGGATGCCAGTCTTTTCCCGGCATGACAAATGTAAGCTTGTTTCCGGGTTTATCGGCTGATTTCGACACGACAGGAAACCCCTTGTATGGCCTTTTTGAATTTGGAAATTACAGTACAGGCGCTGACGGATATTTCTGGAGTTTTGGTGATGGGAATACTTCTGTAAATGAAAATCCCACGCATCAATACGAATTGCCGGGGCTCTATGAGGTGGTGCTTACAGCAGAAAATAGTTACGGTTGCACGTCCAAAGATACGTTATGGATAGAAGTCATTGAGGGAATTGATATCCCCAATGTGTTTTCACCAAATGGAGACGGCAACAATGACTTCTTTTATGCTAATTCGATCGGAATGACAGAAAAGTCAATTTCGATATTCAATCGTTGGGGGAAAGAGATATACTACAGCTCAAAACTTGATTTCGCTTGGGACGGAACAAACATTTGGAGTGGGCTACCTGCTTCCGAAGGCACGTATTTTTATGTGATCAAAGCCAGCTCGGTGACAAGAGAATACGAATACAGCGGGGCGCTGATGCTTCACAGGTAATAATTGCATCCGAGATAGTAATACTTACTTTTCGATCTCCATTTCAACCAGCTCCCTTTTCTGATAACCATCAGGAATTGAAAAATCCAGATCGCTAAGTGACTTCTGCTCTACGCCCGCAACTGTTGCTGCGTAGATCAAGTCGCCGTTATGATTGGTCAGCATTGATTTCTGAGGAAAACCGCTAAGGTTTTCTTTGTGTATCAGCAGGAATGCAGGGTCGTTCTTAAAGAAATTTGAAAATTCAGCGAGCTGAACGTCTAAATCTGATAGCCAGATCGCACATTGATACTTTGCATTTACTGCTTGGTATTTTGTCAGATTATCTTTTTTTATTCCGTCTTTTTTGAAAACAAGATCTCCTATAGCCATGCTTCTTGCGATGGCACTTTCGTTTATAATAGAATATCCTTTGTAGGATTCGGAGTTGGTAACAATTGTCATTTCCCCATCTCCTTTTTTTACGATAAACTCGACGGTTATGGGCCCGTTATCAGCGTTGTAATTCATCTGAAGCTTCAGCATGTCGTTTTTAATAAACCATTTTACTTCCATACTGTTCCCCTGGTTGTACACAGTCGTGCTAATTATGCCTTCAAATCCGGCGAAGGAGATCAACGAGGTTGCCAATGCTATGATGGTGAGAATTGTCTTCATTTAATTACCGATCTCTCCTTTTTCGTTTGCTGTTTGATAATTTCCGTCAGGAAGGCCTATCAGTGTATTGCCATTTTTATTGATACAATATCCCGCTGCTCCCCCCGGAGGAAGAGGCACCGTAATTGGAGGTATTGGCAAAGAGATTGTTCCAATAATAGGTATGGTAGCTGAAGCACTAATAAATATGGAGCCATCTGTGCCATCAATTCCATAATCTCCTCCATCTCCTCCTTCAACATTAGGGGTAATTGTCACAGTAACCGGCCCCAATGGAATAGCAATAGGGACATTGAGGAGGCCTCCTTGCCCCGGGATTGCCAGCAGTCCATTGGTTGCACTTTGACCGTTTGCCCAGATCGGTAGCGGAATTGCCCCTGATGTTCCACCTGCTCCATCGGCACAGCCACCACCTCCTCCAGAGCCAATACCCAGTGTGAACGAACCGATCACAGGGATGCTGAATGTTGTGCCAAAGCCGACCGATGCGCCTCCACCACCACCACCGAAAATATATCCAGTATTAATTATAGAGGTTTTCGTTGTCAGGAATAATGCGTCCCCTCCAGCTTCGCCCGGATTCCCAAAGGTGGCGATTGCCCCTCCCGTCGCTCCATCTCCACCTTCTGCTTCGATCAAACCAATATTCCTGATCCCAACATGGGATAAGCCATCAAGCAAACCTGAAGAAAATGCCGGAATAGTTGGGTCATTGCTACTAACTATTACACCCGGCTCAACATCAGCCACGACACAAATAGGTGTTCCTATTCCAGGTAATCCGTTTATGGCTTGCAGGTCATAGTTGGTGAAAGGGCTACTTATATTCACCTGATAACAGCTGTCTATAGTCAAATAGAATACTTCAACCTGAATTCCGCTATTACAAATCCCTTGAACTGCAATCGGATAATTGCCAGGGGTATCAAATATGCTGGTAATTACGGTGACATCCACTGACCCTGATCCAACGACAGTGTCTTGTGAGAAATTGGCCGTTGTTAGTGGTGGCAGCCCATGCAACAGAAACAAGCTGGTTGTATGTGTTATGGCACTAGTCTGATTGATCGTGACCGTAAAAGTCAGGCTGTCAGAAAAAATGCGGTCTATCGTACCAAATGCTGTATCCAGTGCAATGTCGAAGAAGCACTCGTCACACGATTTTTGGTAGGAATGCATCCAGCATTCCCCGTTGTAGTATTGTAAAGTGCTGTCAGTTACATTGAAAATCACCAAGCCATCCGCAGGCGTTGGAATTGAGTCGCGTTCTGTAGTTGTCATCCTGGGAGGCAGAAATCCCATTTCGGTAGATTCCAGATGCAATATCGCTGAGGAATCAGGTGTATTCGTGTTGATGCCGACATTTTGCCCTGACGACAAAACCGCATATCCAACTAACACTATTATAAAAACGATTCTCATAAGCATCAGAGCTCCTTAAAGGAGTAGATCATTCGGTTAATTCCCTTGCGAAACCTATTTAGACGCTTTTCTAAAATCCAGACATGCAGTTGGTATAGTCTTTTTTCTGATGTGAAATAAGCCAATTTGTAGCGTATTGGAAGTCCGTTTCCATCCGTTGAAATCTCATGAATTGTGCACAGCATTGAGTTAACCACGGTGTCGACGGAACTAAGCATGGTTGGTGAAGACATACTGTATTCGTATAGAGATTCTCCTTGACTCACGCTCAGCTCATGCAGAGCTTCAATAGAAAGATTGTTGAGCATGCGCCTTGCCCTGGTTTCTTCAACTGT
>JAAZYJ010000293.1 GCA_014239715.1 Flavobacteriales bacterium | reverse complement strand
TCATCTTTATCAATTAAATAGCTGGTATTACTGTTTTGCGGATTGTAGAGCGCATACCCGTCAAAAGATTGGGCTGAAATTGTCATTGTACCAATCAACAATCCTGTTATTAGCATTATTTTTTTCATCATCCTGGTTGTTTTTGTTCCTTAATTGCACTTCATTTATTTGACGATAATCCTACTATTTTCCTTCGTTTGACAACGAATTTTCTTTCAAAGCGACTCGTAATTTAACTTCTTGCTGTTCGCTATGGGTTTTACGTATAATCCAATAACCTTAGCCAACCTGAAGTTGAGGCACGCAATTTACGATAGTTTGTTTGTCATTTCATCCAAATAATTACGAGCAGTTGTTTTTATTCAGTTAACGGTTGTTAAGAGACAGCAAATGGGATTATTGTATGCAATAAATCCGGGCCGATAAGCCTAAAAAAAGAAGCCTGTTTACACAGGCTTCTCAATTAATATTCCTAAAGCTTTAATCCTTATTGACCAAATACTATCAGGTCTGTACGCTGTACGCTATCCGCTACACATTTCGCAATCATCCGGATCGTCCAAAGAACAGGCTATTTCAGCTTGTCTTTCTTCTTCCGTTTTTGCTATTGGTTGCACAACTGCAGATTTATCCAAGGTAAATTTGATCGCATCTACAGCAGCCTTTGTTCTCAAATAATACATGCCTGTTTTTAGCCCTTGTTTCAACCCATAGAAATGCATGGATGTCAGTTTTGCAAAATTGGCATTTTCCATGAACACATTTAACGATTGCGACTGGCATATATAGGCTCCTCTGTCAGCTGCCATTTCAATAATGGTTTTCTGTGATAGCTCCCATGCTGTTTTGTACAATGCCTTAATATTATCCGGAATTTCATCAATGCTTTGGACAGAACCGTTAGTTGACATCAATTTATTTTTCAGCTCATCACTCCAAATACCCAATTTAACCAGATCCCTGAGTAAATGTTTGTTTACAATAATGAATTCTCCTGACAATACTCTTCTTGTGTAGATATTTGAAGTGTAAGGTTCAAAACACTCATTATTTCCAAGGATCTGCGCTGTTGATGCTGTTGGCATCGGCGCTAACAAGAGAGAGTTCCGAACACCATGTTCCTTCACCTCTTCTCTTAGCACATCCCATTCCCAACGATCACTTGGTTTAACGTTCCACATGTCAAATTGGAATTCGCCTTTTGAGATCGGCGACCCTTCATAAGTTTCATACGTACCGTCTTCTTTTGCCAGATCTTTGGATGCGGTACAGGCCGCAAAATAGATCGTTTCAAATATTTCTTTATTCAGGACTTTGGCCTCTTGCGAATCAAATCCATGTCTCATTGTTATGAATGTATCAGCAAGTCCCTGCACACCGATACCGATTGGACGGTGTCTCATATTCGAATTCCTGGCCTCAACAATAGGATAGAAATTGGTGTCGATTATTTTGTTCAGGTTTTTTGTTATCTGATACGTTACCTCAAAGAGTCTGTCATGATCAAATTCACCATCCTTAACAAACTTTGGTAATGCTATTGATGCCAAGTTACAGACAGCTACCTCATCCGCTGAAGTGTATTCCATTATTTCCGTGCAAAGGTTGGAAGACTTGATCGTACCTAAATTCTTTTGGTTTGATTTTTCATTAGCCGCATCCTTATACAACATGTACGGATTGCCTGTTTCAATTTGAGATTCAAGAATCTTGAACCATAGGTCCTGTGCTTTGATCGTTTTTCGGGCCTTTCCTGCCTTCTCGTATCCCTCGTATAGTTTTGTGAATTCCTTGCCATAAGCATCGGATAGTCCCGGGCATTCATTCGGGCACATTAGAGACCATTCTCCATTCGATTCCACCCGCTCCATAAATAGATCCGGGATCCACAGCGCATAGAACAGGTCTCTGGCTCGTTGTTCTTCTTTTCCGTGGTTCTTCTTAAGATCGAGAAAATCAAAGACATCAGCATGCCATGGTTCTATATAGATGGCAAAAGAACCTTTTCTTTTTCCACCTCCCTGGTCAACATAGCGTGCTGTATCGTTAAAAACCCGAAGCATGGGCACAATTCCATTAGACGTTCCGTTGGTACCTTTAATGTATGATCCAGTTGCTCTAATATCATGGATGGATAATCCAATCCCTCCGGCAGATTGTGAGATCTTAGCACATTGTTGAAGGGTATCGTATATCCCAGTGATGCTATCCTCTTTCATTGACAGCAGAAAGCATGATGACATTTGAGGTTTTGGCGTTCCTGCATTAAACAATGTAGGAGTTGCGTGTGTAAACCACCCCTCACTCATCAGGTTGTAGGTTTTCAATGCAGATTCGATGTCGTTCTTGTGTATCCCTACTGACACTCTCATCAACATATGTTGCGGTCTTTCAGTGATCTGACCGTTCAATTTTAGTAAGTAAGAACGTTCTAAAGTTTTAAACCCAAAAAAATCGTATCGAAAATCACGATCATAAATGATGTTTGAATCCAGCATCTCGGCATTTTCCATGACCACCTGATAAACATCTTCTGCTATTAGTGATGCGTTCTTGTCTGTTTTAGGGTCCACGTATTCATACAGCTCTTTTACCGTTTCGGAAAATGACTTTTTCGTGTTCTTGTGCAAATTTGAAACTGCAATTCTGGAAGCAAGCAACGCATAATCCGGATGCGTGATCGTATTCGATGCTGACACTTCAGCAGCGAGGTTATCTAATTCTGATGTGGTTACTCCATCATACAGCCCTTCAATAACTTTCATGGCCACTTGCTCGGCTGAGACCAATGGACTCAACCCGTAACATAATTTTTTAACTCTGGCTGTTATTTTATCAAATTTCACAGCCTCTCTTCTACCGTCTCTTTTAATTACATACATAGTTCTACTTGTGTGTTTCGCGGTTAATATTTACTACTTGTTCTAGTTTGGTGTGTGATCTAAAAATCAGCATCAAGGCTGAATGTGCTCCTTGATGAATCGCTGTTACTCACACCTGCTTTTTGATACTCTCCGACTCGTTTTTCGAAGAAATTGGTTTTCCCCTGAAGATTGATCATATCCATAAAGTCAAATGGATTGGATACGTTATATACCTTTTCATTCCCCAGTTCCAGAAGAAGTCGATCTGCAACGAATTCAATGTATTGTATCATCAATTCTGCATTCATTCCGATCAATCTTACCGGAATTGCATCAACCACAAATTCTTTTTCAATTTCAACAGCATCTCTGATGATCTCTTCGATCCTTTCTTTTGAAACCTTATTAACCACATGGCGACCATGCAGTAAGCATGCAAAATCCATGTGCATTCCTTCATCTCTTGAGATCAGCTCATTCGAGAATGTCAGGCCGGGCATAAGTCCTCTTTTCTTCAGCCAGAAAATGGAGCAAAAACTACCGGAAAAGAAAATTCCCTCTACCGCAGCAAATGCGATCAATCTTTCAGCAAACGAACCATTATCGATCCAACGCAAAGCCCATTTGGCTTTTTTAGCAACACAATCCAGTGTTTCAATGGCGTTGAACAACTTGTCTTTTTCGACTTTATCTTTGATATACGTATCGATTAGCAGCGAATAAGTTTCCGAATGGACGTTCTCCATTGCGATTTGAAAACCATAGAAGAACTTGGCTTCGGTGTATTGCACCTCAGCAAGAAAGTTTTCAGCAAGGTTTTCATTCACGATGCCGTCACTTGCTGCAAAAAATGCTAACACATGCTTAATAAAATGTCGTTCATCGTCATTCAGTTTATTCTCCCAATCAACAATGTCCTGCGACAGATCAATTTCCTCCGCTGTCCAAAAGCTGGCCTCCTGTTTTTTGTACTCCGCCCAAATGTCATCATGTTCAATTGGGAACAGCACGAATCTGTTCTGATTTTCCCTTAAAATTGGTTCTTCGTTAGTAGCGTTCTCTGTTAAAACTTCATTCAAATCGACCTCCCGGTCCTCTGTTGTTTTACTCTTTTCTTCCATACTCTCTTTCTTCTTTTTGGCGAAAAGAATCTCCCGATTCATCCACCGTTTCATATTTAATTCATTTCAATTAGGGTTGTAAAATCTAATGATGAGGTATTTCAACTTCAACTCAATTTTACAGGATTATCAGTCCCGTCACCGATAAAATTTAAAAAGCGTAGTTAGCGACTTTGGTGATACAAAAATTCAAAATTTTGACTTTCCCTCGGCCTAATATTCGCACACATTTTCACTTAGTTATTAACACTCACTATTGATAACCCATATAAGTCACTGCATTAGTGGGAGATGGGATTTTTATCCGACTTATTTTAAGTAAAAAAGAAAGTGGTTGGCTTTCGTAATACCCCAATTTACAAGGTTTTGCGCGGTTATTAACAATTTTCGGCCGTGTTAATATTAACATTAGACT
>JAAZYJ010000190.1 GCA_014239715.1 Flavobacteriales bacterium | reverse complement strand
TATTCATTAACAATCACCCAGAACTTTTACAATATCCAGTAGCCGCCTATAAGAACAAGTACATTGTTTGTAAAACCTACGCGGATATACTCAAATTACAACGTTGAGGAGCCCAACGCTTGTTATTGAAGCCATCCGCAATCCAATATTGCATTCAAAATGATTCCAGAATTAATTTATTCTATAACCCTAGCAACAAAACGAAAGCCAACGTAAGGATTCGGTTCCGTAAAAATTATGCTTTTCTTTATTCCTAATTCGTGGATCATGCTCCCCCAATTTCCACCTTTTGCCACATCTTGGTCTGCCACCATTTCCGACACATTGCCGCATGAATTTTTTATGCCTAGACTATTTTCATGAAAAGCATCTACCGGTGCAGTAATTAAGGCGCCATCTTGTCCGGCTGCAGCCTGGATCATGTCTTTTGAGATTCCACTTATAAGATATGTGGTGTCATTAAGATCTATTACCCATCTTTGCTCTACAGTATTGTGATTGCACAACCATTCACCCTTTGCATTCGTAACAAATGGCCCTCCCCATGGAAAACGATACCAATTGATGTTGCCGGATGCCATTCTCTCCCACTCACGCTCTATTGGTAGATCGAATTTCAACTGAGTGTATCTTCTACCTGGGAATTGATGGTACTTCTTGGTCAACCACTCGCAAAACTTCAATGCCTGTTCACGACTAATGTTGACAACCGGGTGGTTTTTAAAATCGGAATGCGTGCTGTAATCATTCTTAAGGCGGCGCGCATAGGACAGCTCTCCTATCCATAATTCTCCATTGGGTTTGTTTTCATCAGAAGTTTCCTGAACAAATTCATCATACCATTCATTTGAAATTTCATATTTCCAAGCCATCAATGTATCTTGAATTACCGACACCAGCATTTTTTCAATTCGCCTTGCTGTTATCTTCTTTTTACGTATGGTTTTGCAATCCCGCCTATCTAACACCTCCACAAAATACCGAAATCCTATTTCCGGAGATGGTTTTGAAAACCCTTCAAAAGGATCAACGCCTGAAATTTCAAGATAAGGTGCTCGGCTCGACCAACTACCGCCTCTTGTTCTGCCTTCCTCCTGCAGCATTTCAGCCACATTTCCAGACAGGTTGTAAAGACCAAACTGATTCGGCCAATACGAACGAACCGGTGCAGTAATGTCCGCTCCATCATTCAGAATTCCGGCAACACCCATGTAGTCTCCCCGGCCTCTCGAAAAATTAGCCATAAATCTACCTTTGTGTTTTTGAGTTGTATTTCGCATTCCTGAACCTGGCCACGGAAAAATTGCGTATTGATTGCCACCACGAGCTGCTTCTTGCCATTCTTGATCCGAAGGTAGTCGAACATCTACAGAAACGATTGGCTGATTTGTCAATTTTTCGAACTGTTCATTCAATTGAACCTCCATCCATTCACAAAACGCTTCAGCTTGTCTTTTAGACACATTGACCACCGGATACTCTCTATACGCCGGATGTCTAAAATAATACTGACTATACGGCTCACAATAAGTGCCCGGTGACAACCATGCCGAGGTATCCGGAAGTAAAGACGAATAGCATTCGGCACCATATTTCCTGTACTGGTCGTTCAAAAAGAGAAGGTATTGCCCGTTTGTCACTTCAGTTTCAGCGGCAAAAAGAAAGCTTCCCCTTACCGCTTTACAATTGGGGACATAAACGTCAGTAACTGCATAACTAAACAGAGCAGAGGGAAAGATCAAGAATAAAAAAATAATTCGGGCCATGAGTTGTTTTCCTTTATAACCAATGGCCATCTGTTCGTTACATAGCATACCAACATTAAACGGTTTCATAGTTGTTTGTTAATTTGCGAGATTTTACATTTGTCATAAACTAAGCTCTGTGAAATCATTTCTATTACCATTTATACTTATCATCCCCATTTTGACTTCCGGACAGTCCTGGACGTCGAAAATGCAAGATCCCGAAATCAATTTTTACGATGTTCAAGAATCATTTAATGCTTTCTGGGAAGGACGTACAGTTGAAAGAGGACAGGGCTACAAACAATTCAGGAGGTGGGAGTACTTTATGGAGCCTCGGGTGTTTCCCACAGGTAACCGCCCTTCACCATTGGCCAACTATCTGGAACGATTGCAATTCGATACGGAATTCTCTTCCGCTGAAGCTAAATCAAGTAACTGGACCCCGTTAGGACCAAACGCCTGGACAAACCCAACAGGATGGAATCCTGGAATCGGAAGGGTAAACTGCGTTGCAGAGGATCCTACAGACCCAAATATCATATACATTGGCTCACCTTCAGGGGGTATATGGAAATCCACGGATTCAGGAATCAGCTGGGTACCCCTATCTGATGAATTCATATGTATGGGAATCTCTTCAATTGTGATCAGCCAAACAGATCCGGACATCATTTACGCAGCTACCGGAGATTGCGATGGAAGTGACACTTACAGCGTTGGGGTTGTTAAATCTACAGATGGGGGTATGACCTGGAATACAACAGGCCTCAACTATCTTGTTACAGAATCAAAAAAGGTATATAAACTTCTCATTCACCCAGGCAATGATCAAATTTTATGGGCAGCAACAAACAACGGATTCTATAAAACAGAAGATGGCGGAGACAACTGGATCCAAAAAAACAATTATTCAATCAGGGATATTGAGCTAAACCCACATAATCCCAACACAGTATTTGCCAGCGGATCGTCCATATTTTATTCGCACGATGGTGGAGATTCATTTACTGCCAGTTCAGGACTTCCGTTGATATCAGCTGTAGGCAGAATGGCAATTACCGTTACTGAGGCTGACTCGAACTACCTGTATGCAGTTGCAGCTAGCAATATAGATAATGGATTATTGGGAATTTACCAGTCTACGGATGGAGGAAATTCATTTACATTAAGGCATGACACAACCAATTTGCTCGGGTATTCAGAAGATGGAAGCAGTTCAGGCGGACAAGGATGGTACGATCTGGCAATTACATGCAGCCATTCCAATAAGAACAGGATTCTTGTCGGTGGCGTTAATGTTTGGCGGTCAGTTGATGGCGGAGACACCTTCTCTATCGTTTCTCATTGGGTGCACCCTTCTTCAGTCGGTTATACGCACGCCGACATTCATTCACTCGACTTTATTGGTCCCAGACTATTTTGTGGAAGCGATGGAGGGATATTCAGATCTTTTAACAGCGGCACTTCATGGACCGACCTGTCGGAAGGACTTGAGGTTGGTCAGTTCTACAAGATGGGCATAACCGAACAAAACGCTGATTTAATCATTGGAGGTCTTCAGGACAATGGAACTTTCATCAGAAAAGCAACAGGATGGGAGCACATAAGAGGTGGTGATGGCATGGAAGCGATTATTGACCCTACTGATCAGGACGTTTGGTATACTTCTTATCAAAACGGCTCTCTTAACAAATCAGTAGACGGGGGCATTAGTTTCTTCGGGATCTCAGACAGCATAACAGATGGGGGTGGATGGGTTACGCCTTACGTGATCAACCCTAATAATACAGATATCCTATACGCCGGTTATTCGGCTATTTGGAAAACAACAGATGGCGGGTTAGACTGGGAAAAAGTGTCTACTTCTGGATCAACGATACGCTACATAGACATTTCAAAATCAAATTCTGATTATGTCTACTACTCCAGCTACGATGAAATATGGCGAACCGAAGATGCCGGGACGACCTGGACCAATTGCACATCAAATCTACCAGTAGGAGCTTCCATTTCCTCATTTGCGATTAGCCCCAACGATCCCAACGTTGTGTTCTTAACATTATCCGGGTATTCAAACGGGGAAAAAGTTTTTGTTACCAATAACGCCGGTGCTTCCTGGGAGAACCTCTCCGGGAATCTGCCCAATATCCCGTTTAATTGCGTAGCGTACGAAGACGGAAGCTATGCAGGAATATACGTAGGCACTGACAACGGAATTTACTACAAAGACAGCAACCTTGTGAACTGGCAGACCTATGATGACGGTTTACCCAATGTTATCATCAATGAGCTGAACATACACTATGCTTCGGGCACAATACGAGCCGCAACCTACGGAAGAGGAATCTGGGAGTCACCTTTGAAAGGCCCATTGACTCCGCCTACAGCTGAATTTTCATCGAATTTCACAACTGTATGCCCTGGGCAAGATGTTCAATTTACAGATGAATGCACCAATCATGGGCCTTTTTGGGAGTGGCATTTTCCAGGGGGCGTCCCTTCTTCCAGCACGGATCAAAACCCGGTAGTAAACTATCCGAATATAGGGGTGTATTATGTTCAGCTCATTGCAACAAACGCTGCGGGGAGTGATTCGATCATAAAGACAAATCATATTACAGTGGAGCACGCTACAGTTAATGACCTTAGCATCTCCGAAAACTTTGAATCGGGGTGGAACAATGAATGGGTCATTAACAACCCTGACGCCGCTCAGAGCTGGCAAATTGTACCATACGGTGCCTATGGAATGAGTGATTCCTGTATCGCAATAGACAATTTAAACCAGGTTTCTTTAAGCACGGATGAGTTCTTCAGTGAAGCGTTTGATGCAAGCACGGAGTCTGAGGTGTGGCTTCAATTTGACTATGCATACGGAAGGAACAGTGGTTATAAAAAAGATACACTAGCCATTTATACAACCACGAATTGTGGCGGAGCTTCAACTCACGTATGGCAATTGGGAGGGGCAAATCTGGCAACGGTTTCCGGGCTGTTCAGCGGACAGTTTACGCCTACCCCATCCTCCTGGACAAAAGTAACCATTGACATTAGTCATGTAGTGGGAGACAGCAGTGTTAAAGTACTTTTCAGAAATATTGGGAAACAGGGGAATTGGCTATATCTGGATAATATCAACATTACAAATTACCAACCGGCAACAGCATTGGAAGAGGCAGCAACGACACAAGTCTTCGTTTTTCCAAACCCAGGGAAAGACATTTTCAACATTACAGGTTTGCCAGCTGGCGTTGTTTATGAGGTGTATGATCTAACCGGAAGGTTGCTGATCGAATCCGATAGAAATGAGATCAATCTTGGTCGGTATTCATCGGGCATTTACCTCTTAAAAGTGAATATAAAAGGACATCCACAGGTTGTGAAGATCAGCAAAGAATAAGAAAGATCACTTACTCAATATCTTGAATTCAGTACGTCTGTTTTGCTGATGCCCCTCTTCTTTCGCTTCCTTTGTTTCCATTTTAGCTATCTCTGAGTCAGAAACAATTGTTTTCTCTTCTCCGTAACCAGCATGAACCATTCGATCCCCGCCAATGCCCTTATCTTTAAGGTAATCAACAACGGATTTAGCTCTGTTTTCTGAAAGAGTCTTGTTATGAGATGAAGATCCTCGTGTGTCTGTATGTCCGGATAGCTCTATTTTCAGGGTAGGATTTTCGACCATTAGCTTATTCAATCGCTCAAGCTCAGTCTTTGATTCCGGTCGTAGATCGTATTTATCAAGATCAAAGAAGATATTGCGTAGTACAATTGCCTTCCCGACCTCTATCTTTTTCAAATCAACATTTTTTTCATATTCTCGGTAACCGGATGCTTTAGGGATATCAAAATTTTCAGAATGAAAAAGGTATCCGCTGGCTTTGACTGCGATCCCATAGTTCTTACCAGATGGTAACGAAACCAGATATCGCCCTGTTGCCGGATCAGACTTGAAGGTCTGTATGATCGTTCCGCTAGCGTTATCTACTAGTTCGATAGATGCCATTAGAGGGTTCTGTGTTTTTTCATCTTTGATAACACCTTTGAGAATAGCTAAATCGGATTGTTGCACCTGCACCTTTGGCATAACCACTTTTTCGGTTACAGGCTTCGCGACCATAGCTAATAAATTATCTTCAGCATTCATCAATGGGATCTTCTCTTCTCCTAAAAAAGTGATCAGGTAGATGTCTTTTTCACCGAACCCATCCTGTTTAAAAGATGAATAGTAGCCATGACGACCATTACCGGCCATTACGAAATGAACATCATCATCAGGAGTATTCACCGGAAAGCCAATATTTATAGGGGTTGTGAATGTGCCATCGTCATTCATCGTAGTTTTGAAGATATCAAAACCTCCCATCGAATTGTGGCCGCCTGAGGAAAAATAAAAAGTTTTACCATCAGGATGAACGAATATACCGACCTCGTCGTATTGTGTATTGATCACTGAGCTGAGGTTGGATGCTTCTCCCCACCTCTCTTTGTCTTCATCCCAACTACTCTTCCAAATGTCTCTCTCGCCCTTTCCTCCCTCACGATTTGACACAAAATACAGGGTTTTCTTATCAAAGCTAATGGATGCGCCTGTTTCCCAGGTGTCCTTGTTATTGATGTTCTTCCCCAAGTCCTCCAGCTTTGACCAACCATCAGCTTCTTTGGTCGAATAAAACAGGTCTCCTTTGTTCTTTCCACTGTCGTAATAGGTAAAAAGCATCTGTCCATCATTAGACAGCCCAACCGTTGCATCGTGATTTTTGGTATTGATCTTTTCCGAAATCCCTCTTGCCGGACTCCACTTCTCTCCTATTTTTTCCGAAATGTAAATGTCTTCCATAAACTGTCCATTTACTTCTTCCTCTCCGGTACTTCCCGCTCTTCTTGATGTATATATTATCAGCGATTCATCTGCTGAGATAACACCGGCATATTCAGGGTATTTACCATTTATTTCTCCTCCCAGATTGTCTATCCAAACCCTTACAGGCTCTTCGATCAATTTGATCCCGCTTTCACATTCTTTTATCCTCTTATTTACCTCTCCAAACTGTTTGTGATCGTCCTCCGGACTAAGTGCGTTTTTGTACAATTTATACTCGTAAAGAGCTTCCTCAAATGCATAATGAAGCTGTTTGGAATAACCGATGTAGTAGTGGATCGTTCTATCTACATTCGGCTTGAGCTCATATGCTTCTTGAAAAAAATGAAGTGCATCAAACTTATAGGAGCTGTTAATTTCGCATATTCCAATTTTAAAGCATAGATCTGCGCTTTTCGGATTAAACGCATACGCTTTTTTGAGCAACGGTATTGCACCTCTATAATTCGGATAATATCCAGGTGGAACATCTATCATCGCCAATCCTTCCTGCAACCATTTTTTCGCTTCTTTGAACTCAGCTTTATTTTCTTTGAAATACTCCTTTTCAAATGGAACATCGCCACCTTTTTGCCCAAATCCGGTGCTAAGGAAAGTTAAGGTGACAAACAATGTGATCAAATTCTTCATATCCAACTATTTACTTGCTGCAAGTTACCCTCTTGTACTCTGCGGCAATATCAACTCCCATGCTTGCAGCTTTTTGCCAATCAGCACACGCAGCATCAAGATCCCTAAGCATCTCTTTTGCAATGCCTCGATTGTAATA
>JAAZYJ010000320.1 GCA_014239715.1 Flavobacteriales bacterium | reverse complement strand
CTCCTTTCATGAAATTATTCGTTTTATTACCGCGAGTTCCATTTCCTCTGGATAAGGGCGATAAACTGAGGGCTTACCATCAATTGAAAGAATTGGCTGCTAATTTTCAGTTAAAAGTTGTTGCTCTTGACGATTCAGGAATGAACGAAAAAGACCTGGAACATTTGCACAAAGAGTTTGATATAGAAATTGTAAAGCTGAGCAGGGCAGTGATCTATCTTAGGTTAATAAGAGCGCTGTTTAGCGATAAACCTTTTCAGGTCCATTATTTTTATCAACAAGCTGTAAATCGAAAAATACAATCAATAATAGCTGGTTTTCAGCCGGAACACATCTATTGTCAACTGGTCAGAACAGCAGAATATGTGAAGAATATTCATAGTGTGCCTAAAACAATTGATTACATGGATGCTTTTTCCAGGGGGATGGAAAGAAGGATTCGGGGTTCACGATTCATTAAGAAGTACTTTATTCGGAAAGAGGCTTCCCGTTTGCTGAAATATGAGAATCTGATCTTTGACTATTTTGAAAACAGGACCATTATCTCTGAACAGGACCGTTCTTTGATCTATCATCCTGATAGAAAGGACATTTCGGTTGTTCCGAACGGGGTGGACTTTGATTTTTTCAAGCCGTTAGAAATAGAGAAAACATTCGACATTGTTTTTACGGGTAATATGAGCTATCCGCCGAACGTTGATGGTGCGGTGTTCTTGGTAAATGAAATTCTCCCGATCGTTAGGTCGAGCTTTCCCGAAGTGAAATTACTGGTTGCCGGTGCCAATCCGTCAAAACAGGTGATTAATTTGAGCTCTGCTAATGTCAGCATTTCAGGATGGATAGACGATATAAGGGAGGCTTATGGCGGGGCATCCGTTTTCGTTGCCCCAATGAGAATAGGGACAGGGCTTCAAAATAAGCTACTTGAGGCGATGGCGATGCAAATGCCTTGTGTAACCACTGCTTTTGCAAATAAGGCCTTGGGCGCCGAGGATAGAGGGTCGGTTTTAATCGGCAATACAAAAGAAGAGCTTGCCAATGCATTGATCGAACTGCTTTCAGACAATGAAGTTGCATCACAAATTGCGTTGCAAGGAAGTAATTTCATTAAGAATAAATACAGCTGGGAGTTGTCGACAAGGAGCCTAATTGACATCATAAAACAATGATATTGCCTCCTTTTGTATTAACTTTGTCGCCCAATTAGACTAAGTAGCGTTAAATTAATGATGATGGCAGAGGAGATCAAGCTAAATACGATAGAGGAGGCAATAGAAGAGATCAAAAATGGAAATGTAGTGATCGTGGTTGATGACAAAGACCGCGAGAACGAAGGTGACTTTTTGACTGCCGCAAGAAACGTCACTCCGGAGGTCATTAATTTCATGGCCACCCATGGACGTGGTCTGATATGCACACCTTTGCTGGATTCAAGGTGTGATGAGCTTGGACTTGACCTGATGGTGCAGGAAAATAATTCGCATTTTGATACTCCGTTTACAATATCTGTTGATCTCGTAGGAGAGGGATGTACAACGGGGATATCAGCACATGATCGATCCAAAACAGTACAGGCACTGATAGATCCTGAAACCACTCCGAAGCAGCTTGGTAAACCCGGGCATATTTTCCCTCTTCGTGCTAAACAAGGAGGTGTGCTTAGAAGAGCGGGGCACACCGAAGCTGCTGTAGATCTGGCTCGATTGGCTGGTTTTGAACCCGCAGGTTTGATCGTCGAGATCATGAATGAAGATGGCACCATGGCCAGATTGCCTCAGCTCGAAAAAATCGCAAAGAGATTTGACCTGAAGCTGGTGTCGATAGAAGATCTTATCGCATATAGAATGCAACATGAGTCTTTGATCGAGAAGATTGTCGAGGTGGACATGCCCACTAAACATGGCGAATTCAAGTTGGCAGCATACAAGCAAACAACTACAGGTGAAGAACACCTTGCCCTTACAAAGGGAGAATGGGAAGAAGGGGAGCCGGTTTTGGTTCGTGTTCACTCTTCTTGCTTTACTGGGGATATCCTTGGTTCATTGCGCTGTGATTGTGGCGATCAATTGGCAGCGGCCATGAAAATGATCAATGAGGAAGGAAAAGGCGTGATCTTGTACATGAACCAGGAGGGTAGAGGAATTGGCTTGGTCAATAAAATACGAGCCTACAACCTTCAGGATCAGGGAGCAGATACTGTTGAGGCGAATGAGAGACTTGGTTTTGGTGCAGATATGCGGG
>JAAZYJ010000155.1 GCA_014239715.1 Flavobacteriales bacterium | reverse complement strand
GGGAGCGGCAAAACTGAGGTCTATGTTCGCAAAATGTTAGAGACGATCAAGAATGGAGGAAAGGCTCTTTATTTGGTACCTGAAATAGCTTTGACCACTCAGCTGATCCATCGTCTTAAGAAATATTTCGGGAATAAAATAGGAGTATATCATTCAAAATTTAACGCGAACGAGAGGGTTGAAATTTGGAACAAGGTATTAGAAGGAGAGCAGTATGATGTAGTAATTGGAGCGCGTTCAGCGATGTTTTTGCCGTTTCAGAATCTTGACCTGATCATAATAGATGAAGAGCACGAAAATTCATTCAAGCAATATGATCCGGCTCCAAGATACAATGCACGGGATGCATCAATTGTGCTAGCCGGGATTGCCGAAGCAAAAGTGATTCTTGGCACGGCAACCCCATCTTTGGAAACCTACTGGAACGCCAACGAAGGTAATTACGGGATCGCGACATTGAATAACAGGTTTGGCGGTTTGAAGTTGCCTGAAGTTTTTTGTGCTGATATCAAGGAGGAAAAAAGAAAAAGGAAGATGACCGGTCACTTTACTTCATTTCTTCTTTCCAAGATACGTGAGGCATTGGAGAATGGTGAGCAGATTATTCTTTTTCAGAACAGGAGAGGGTATGCTCCGCACTGCTCGTGTGAAGAATGTGGTTGGGTTCCTCAATGTACGAGGTGCGATGTGAGTTTAACCTACCACAAGTACGAAAGCAGGCTTAGCTGCCATTATTGTGGATATGGCGTACGCCCACCTGGAGTTTGTGAAGGATGTGGCAGCCATAAATTGAACATGATTGGTTTTGGTACAGAAAAGATAGAAGAAGAGCTGAGCTCCCTTTTGTCAGATGCTAAAATTGCCAGAATGGACCTGGACACAACAAGAAGTAAAAATGCCTATCAGGATATACTCCACTCATTTGAAAATAGAGAAATCGATATTCTGGTGGGTACGCAAATGGTTACCAAAGGTCTTGATTTTGACAACGTTTCATTAGTTGGTGTTTTAAACGCAGATCAGATGCTGAATTTCCCTGACTTCAGAGCATTTGAAAGATCTTATCAGCTCATGGCTCAGGTCAGTGGTAGAGCAGGCCGAAAGAAAAAACGTGGCAAAGTTGTCATTCAAACCTGGAACCCCAATCACTGGATAGTGCAAAAGGTAATGGCAAATGATTTCCTAGGCATGTATCGCCAGGAGCTCCTTGAAAGAAAAAATTTCAACTACCCTCCATTTTACAGGCTGGTACTACTAACTGTAAAGAACAAAGACAAAGTCGCTGCAGAAACCGGAGCTAAGGCATTGACTGGTTTGTTACAAAAACAATTGCAAGGATGGGTTTTAGGTCCGGAATTTCCAGCGATCTCAAAAGTTAGAAACTACTACCTGCTCAATATATTAATCAAATTTGATCGTAAAGCATCCCCGTCAAAAATTAAAAAGTACATTGATAATCAAGTAATTGAGTTTAATCAAAATAAAGAGCTAAAATCCTGCCTGATTCGTGTAGATGTGGATCCAATTTGATATATTCGTGTGGCCGTAGAACGAAATTATACATGCTAAAAAGACTACAGAGGATTGTTTTGTTATTTCTGGTGCTGGCGCTGTCTTGTCTGATAGTGCCTAATGCTGTTAGGGTATGTGTTGCGGAATTTGTGGCTTATGACCAGATCATTGATCTGGATTCCGAGACTGAGACTGAGACTGAGACTGAGACGGAAGTAGAAACCATGGAGTCGTTGATCAATTATCTTTCAAAATTTTCAAGTCGTAATCAACTTAGAAACACGTGTGACTTCCGGACATGCAGGTCTAAGTTTATTATTTCAAACATATACCTGGACATTGATACTCCGCCTCCGGTCGTTTAATAACGAAGGTTAGAAGCGAGTTCTATATTTTGTTGCGAATTAACCTGTCGCGATATAATTACTACTAATTAAAACAATGTCTAGTAAAAAGAATAAAATTTTTAATTTTTCAAACTTAAAAAACGATCTACCCGCGAGTTTAGTCGTTTTTCTAGTTGCTTTGCCGCTTTGTTTGGGCATTGCACTTGCTTCCGGTGCGCCTTTGTTTTCCGGGATAATTTCTGGTGTTGTGGGCGGCATTGTCGTTTCACTGATCAGTGGTTCAGCCTTAGGAGTTAGTGGGCCTGCTGCTGGACTGGCTGTTATCGTTCTGAGTGCCATTCAGGAATTGGATTCATTTGAAACGTTTTTATTGGCTGTATTTATCGCCGGAATCATTCAGATATTGCTTGGTATTGCGAAAGCAGGAATAATTGGCTACTACTTCCCATCAGCTGTCATACACGGC
>JAAZYJ010000265.1 GCA_014239715.1 Flavobacteriales bacterium | reverse complement strand
TGTTATTACAAACGACGGATGGTGGGGAGATACACCTGGATACAGGCAGCATTTCAGCTTTTCACGGCTCAGAGCCATTGAAAACAGGAGATGGCTTGTTCGTTCTGCCAATACGGGGAAAAGTGGCGTGATTTCACCAACAGGTGAGGTCATTTCCGAAACAAACTGGTGGGAAGAAGATGTGCTATTGGCTAAAACCCAACTACTCAATGAAAACACCATATTTTCTACTTATGGAGACTACTTAGGCAGAAGCTCCGCTTTTGTCTGGCTTCTAATTTTCGTATATTCGATATCTAAGAAAATCCTGCCCAGCAGAAAATAATTCGACGATGTACAAGTATTTCCTATACCCTATCTTGATTTCTCTGTTCATTTCGTCGTGTGCCAACCAACGTAACTCTTCAGACTACTGGAATAAAAAAAAGAACATGACTGTCTGCGATTGTTTTGATTTATTTACGCAGATTCAAAAAGAACTGATTGATTCCTTTCATGATAATGACTCTAAAGCCTCAATAGAATCGTTAAGAAATGAAATTTTGCTTGAAGACAAGTACGGATCAGAAATAACAGTCTGCTCTGAACTGGACAAAACCATGACCCAAAAACAAAAAGAAAAACTCAAGAAAAGAGCTGAAAGGTGTAAGTCATTTAAGAAATTTAAACTATTCACCGATAGTATAATGCACTTAAGCATACAGGAGTATGAAGATGAATTTTGGAAAGAACAATCCTCGAAAGAAATGGAGGAAGAAATGCAGAAAGCAATTGAAATTAGGAAAGAACTGGATTCAATGGAAGTGCGACTTGAAGGTCAATTAGATTCAATAGCAAAACTTGAACAAAGTCAATCCTACCTTTCAGATAGTATATCGATGTTGAAAAAAGAAAATGAAATTTTGCTTGAAGAAATGAACGAATATATTGAAGAAATAGATGTATTACTCGAATCAATGCACGATCTGGAAGGTATGATGGAAGAAATACCAGACATGGAAGAATATGAAGAATGGCCAGAGGAAGAAGGAGACAAATCCGCATGTGACTGCATAGAAGAAGGTGGAGAAGCAGATAGGGCTCCTGCTGGATGTGAATGGATGGATAATTTAGATGACAATCAATTGATGGAAGAATTGAAAGATTGTCCCGAAATGGCTGCCATGTTCGAGATGCTAATGCCAGACATGGAAGTATATGAAGAATGGCCAGAGGAAGAAGGAGACAAATCCGCATGTGACTGTATAGAAGAAGGTGGAGAAGCAGATAGGGCTCCTGCTGGATGTGAATGGATGGATAATTTAAATGCCGATCAATTGTTGGAAGAATTGAAAGATTGTCCCGAAATGGCTGCCATGTTCGAGATGCTAATGCCAGACATGGAAGATCTGATGGAAGAAGAAGATGAATGGGAAAAAGAGTGGGAGTTCATGTCTCCCGGAGAACGATTGGAGATACTTAATGAGGAATACAATGAACTACTAGCAGAAGCTCAAGGATTATCTGACTATACTGAAAATACCGAATTAATAATCAAAGAATATGAGGATTCATTGCTCTATTATGAGAGCATACCGGATTTTGATATTGAATTGTGCCATTGTTTTTTTCAGCTCGGTGTTATGTCGATGGAAGAAGAACCCTGTGAAGCCTGGACGGATCTTGATTCTGCCCTTCGAGAGGAACTTTACGAGAGATTGTGGCCGGATTGTCAAAGACATGGTTTGACTTCTCAGGAACTATCTACCTTGTATGAATCTCTTGAAACGTCCCAACAAGACTATCATTATGTTGAAATGGGCCTTGCAGAATTAGACATACAAATTCAAGAAGAAGAACTAAAATTAAGATTTGCAGAGCTCTACAATTTGGAAGAGGAGATCTTATGGGAATTAAAGATGACCAAAGACTTACAAGAATCTGTCAATGAGTTCACGGAATTTCTAAATGAGTTGTCTAAAAGCGAGGTCGAACTTTGTGAATGTATTTTGGAATATTATGATGGCTCGAGATATGAACAAGATATTAAAGACGTAATAATGTGCGACTCTAGTCTTACAGAAAGAGAGATACGATGCCTATACGACAAATGCGAAGATCGGGCAAGAGCCGAGGGTAATATAGTAACACCAATAGGTTTATTACACGAACATCAAGAACTCTTACAACAAAAAACCAAAAGAATTGAAGAGCTCAAAAAAGAAATTGAATTGAAAAGTCAAGATTTTCCTGAAATCGCTGAGCGGTTAAACAAAATACGAGAAGATCAAAAACGCTCAGATGAAAAAGAAAGATTGAAGTTGATGTTTAAAAAGAGATATCATCTAAAAAACAAACTTGGAGCAATAAATCAAGTGATAATAAATAACGAAGAAAGTAGTGCTCAGCTAAAAACAAAACTAGCTAGATGGGATCCAATTATTGATAAAGATCTCTGTGAATGTATACTTGCTGAGGGTGAAGCATATTACGGGTGTGACTCTCTCTTGGCTTCTCGTGAGATAGAATGTCTCAACGATAGGTGTCGTGAATGGGAAAATGACTTATACGAGCTTAATGAATTGCACATTTCTTATGGTTTAAATCATGATCGTCTTTCACAAATTATGGATGAGCTTCATGCACTTGAAAATGGAATTACTGGTGGTGATTTTCCTGACCTGGCAGCACGATTGGAAAAAGAATACAAAGAAGAACGAATCAATGAAGATTGGAATGAGAGAATAAGAAAATGGATGAGTGTCTATTCCAAAAGAGCACCCATAGAGCGGCGCTACGATGAACTACAGGATGAAATCAATGAAATTGAAAAGGAAGCATCAAGAACCCAGAATGTTGATATAATTATGTGTGACTGTCTTAGCTCTATGCTTCCGGAAGTTTGTGCCCCAAACCACTCAAAACAACAGATCGATTCCATTGTGTCGCTTTGTAATGACTACGGCTATCGAGACGATCTGTTCGCACGGCGCACTGAGATATGGTCTGAGCTTCATGACATGCAATCCGAAATAGGGCCTATGATAGAGAAGGAAATAAAGCAGATTCATCAGAAAAACGAAGAACTTTGGGACCAGTGGGAATCCCGATTGGAAAACATAGTCGATAATACGATCAAAGAGGAAAAATTACGCCTCGTAAAGAATTTACTGGACCAGGAAACAACACAGGCGGATAAAGTTGCTGAAATAGATGGGGAAGGATTGGCAGACGAAAGCAATTACAGATGGAGTATGAAAAAAGAATTCATCAAGGAGTACGATCTACTTGAAGAGCTCAAACAAGAGAACATAAAGGCATTACAGGAACTGAATAGTGAATTACCCAGGCTATCCTTTTACCATAATGCCGATTTGGCATTTAAGTCTCAGGAAATATTCTCTGCTCTTGAGAGTGAGGATTTAGACCTTTTTAGATCACTCGTGGACCAGGATACCATCGACTTTTTTTACTGGACAATACCCTCAAAAGATTTAACACTTGAAAAGCTGAAAAACATGTCTGCGGACATTGAGAATATGGCTGGAGATCCAATAACCGTCCAGGCGATGGATTACTTAAGCCTGATTCAGAGTTATGACATGAACCTATTAATTACAGACTCAGGACTTGACAGAGCCGCAGGCCTTTTTGGGTCTTGTTGGAATTTCGTCTCTAAAATCGATCCATACGGCGATTACGACTATAATCTAAACCAATATGAAAACGTTTCCTTTATATTCTGCCCTAATGAATATTTATATGACTGCATGGGCCCCTGCGAGGAAATTGAAACATTTATGCAAGATCCTTACAGATTGGAGGATGCACTATATTGCGCTTGCGTAATGCAAGATCAGCTTTGGTTTGTTTTTGATAAATCCAATCAGAAATTCATTGGTATATACGACTGGCAATGGTCGCCATAGCATCACCCGCCTCTGATCGGAATGCAGCAGAAAAACACTTTTTTTACATTCTAATATCCGGAATTCTGAATTAAATTGGGATTCAATACCAGATCAGCTGTTGGTATGGGGAATAAGTTCAAATAATCAGCTACCGAGGTCCCCGATACATCTCCTCCTTTAAAGGGCCACAAATAATCTCCCCCCGTAAATTTGCCATAACGAATAAGGTCCGAACGTCTTGTTCCCTCCCAGGACAATTCTCTGGATCTTTCATCCAGGATCTCATCAAGGGTCAGAGAGGTAAAATTAGAATTAGAATTTCCGTAAGCACGTTCTCTTAGCATATTTACATACTGCACCGCTGTAGCTTCATCACCGCTTCTGTGGGCAGATTCAGCAAGCATCAAATACACATCCCCAAGTCTGAACATAGGGAAATCTATATCTACATGAGCAGAGCTTCCATTATTAGACCCCGTCTCCCCTAACGATGTAATGTTTTTGTATTTCGGGTATGCATAGCCCTGAGTGAAGCTGCCTAAACTCGTTATTTCAAGAGTCTGTCCGTCTCTGTAGAAAAGAAACCGAGAGTCCTCTGTCGTATCGGGAAACTTATTTACAAAGGATGAGGTGGCCCGCAATCCTCCCCACTTTCCATTCACCCCATAATCAGCCGCGTTCATTGAGCCTCCCAAGGCACCACACACCAGGTATGTTGTTCCTCCCCAGGTTTGGGCATACAAGCCGTCATATACCACTGGGAATATGACCTCAGGTGAGGTATTATTATCTGCAAGGAATACATCCTGATAATTATCATCGAGCTGGAATACACCGGAATTAATTATCTGCTCACAATAGGTTCTGCAATCCGCATATCTGGCATTCCCTGTATAGACTTCCGCGTTCAGATAAACTCGCGCAAGAAGTGTTTTTGCGACTTCCTTCGTAGCCCTACCATAGCCTACAGCTCCCGCAGAAGATAAGACGGCAGACAAATCGATCAGCTCCGATTCCACATAAGAAAAAAGAGCGTCGCGGGTAATTCTTTCGGGTTGAAATGCGCCCACACGATCTTCTTCCGTTACAAAAGGTACATTTCCGAATAGATCCATCGCATGTGCATAGCTCAAGGCACGTAAAAAACGAGCTTCATTTCTATACATGGTTATCATTTCTTTGTCGGAGGAATTAAATCCACGTTCGTCCAGTTTTTCGTCTCTGGATTGATATATGAATTCATTACACAGAGTAATCTGATAGTATATTCTGTAGTACATTCCCTTTACCCATCCATCATCGGCGTTCCACTGCATTTTATTCAATGAGGGTATTCCAGGATCATTCCAGCCACAAACGGCTTCGTCGGTTGGCAGCTCCTGAAGGTTCCATAAAACGCGCACATAAGCAGAAAACCCTTCGTCAATACCGGCAATATCCGCCTGGCCAGCGGGGCCCTGAATACCAGTCATTGACAAACCCGAATAGAGCTTAGCCAATACATGAATATAATTTGAAGGTTCACTATATACTACCTCAGCATTCAAACCATATGCCGGGCTTTGATTAAGCTGTTTTTTGCATGAACTCAAAAACACGAGTCCTGATAGTAAAACTAGGGTAAAATGTATTGAAATCTTTTTCATAGTATATCAATTAAAAGTCAAATGTTAAGTTCAAGGAATACATTCTGGGCCTTGGATATATATTGTTGTCTATTCCTCCTCCCAATTCGGGATCAAGTCCTTTATATTTTGTGATCACAAATACATTCTGCACAACAAACGCGACGTTTACGCCTATTTTGTTTGATGTAAATTGGAGTTTTCCAAAATTATAGCCCACATTGATAAAGTCCATTCTCAAGAAATCCGCTCTCTGTAGATAATGATCACTTAAAAGCTGATTGGTAGAGATTTCCTGCACCTCATCTTCATAATACAAAGAGCTTATATTACTTAAAAAGCCCTGTGTTCCATTTACAGATTGAAGTGTAGCCGTATTTGAATGAATGTTATTGTAAATGTAACCACCAAGTTCAGCCCTCATAGACAGTCCTGCATACCAGTTTTTATAGGTGAAATTTAATGCCAATCCCGCAAACCAGTCTGGAGCCACCTTTTCGCGAGGTGTTCTGTCATCTATATTAATTACCCCATCGCCATTTACATCTGTAAAGGCATCCAGATCCGTCCAGATATCCAATGCATCCACGGCACCATCATTATTTAAATCTACATTCGCCTGCTGACCGACCTCGATAAAGTTCCCTTCAGAATCGTACTGCTGTTCGTAAAGTAAAAATGAAAATGTAGGATTTCCAACTCTGTGCACCTGAGCAGTATTACCAATACCCCCGGCGATTCCACCGACAAGTATTCCGACCGCCTCAGGGTCTTCAAGCTGAGCTAATTTTAAAACCTGATT
>JAAZYJ010000404.1 GCA_014239715.1 Flavobacteriales bacterium | reverse complement strand
TGGATGCTTGCGACAAAACCCAGGATGGTGTCCTTAAAGATGAGTAGCAATACGGCAGTCATTGCACCCAATGCACTTAGAAAATAAACAGGTGATTTTTCAGATAATATTGAAAATACCAGGATCCCTGCGAAGAAATAGATGAAGATCTTGCTGAGCTGAGCATAGCTATAGAGCGGCTTGTCCTTTAGCCCCGGTTTATTCCCTAAATAATCTCTGGAGGCATTGATAAATGCAATGATAGCTTTGGTTACCAGAATAACAATCAGGGCATCTGTCAATTTGTAGAACAGGGAATGCTCATTTAATATTTTGGAAAGTAACGAGTGCTCTTGAAACTCAATTATTACAGCTGGAATAATGTTAGCTATCCACTTGAAAAAATTGTACTTCAGTAAATGATCATCGAATTCCGTCTTCGTCTTTCCAGATATGCTCTTCATGAGCACTCTGGCGATCCATCGGGATATGATCCATACACCAACGCATATAGCCAACAGTATGCCGCCATCAATAGCAAGATCTTGCCAGACCTCAGGAGTTATACCTTTATTGAGCTTGAAAAAGCTCTCCAACCTTGTCGGGTCGATGATTTTATTAGAAGAATTTGCTTGTAAAACTACAATGGACATAAGTATTAATTTTAGGCAAAACTAAAACATCTATTGCTATTGAGGAAATACCAACTTTATATATTGTCAGGGGTCACGTTAATTGGCTTCCCATTATTGGGGTATGTCGTAAACTATTTTTTTTCAGACCATTCGTTTTGGCAGCAGCTCAATTCTGAGTATTCGATACTAACTCAGTTATGTGCAGGGTTTGCTTTCGGGTTGCTCTCAGGAATTGGCTGTTGGCTAGTGATACGTTCGAGGTGGATGCTTAGCGCCAGAGAAAAGTACATAAAGAGGATACGAGCATTGAATTTGAATTATCAAGATATTATTCTTGTATCTATTTGCGCCGGGGTTGGGGAGGAAATGCTGTTTCGTGGAGTAATCCAGGAGTTTATGGGAGTGTGGTTAACATCGGTGGTTTTTGTAGGAATTCATGGGTACTATGATTTCCGTAATTGGCGCATTTTTCTATATGGATCACTAATGACCATTAGTATTGTCGGGGTTGGATATTTATTTGTTGAAATGGGCATACTTGCTCCTATTATAGCCCACTTTGTTATCGACGTAATTCTGCTCTCTCTGATCTGCAGATCTCAAAATATTTGATTCACTCTATATATTTTGACATCGTGATAAAATGACTATTCTTCTTTCCTTTTGTTCTTCTTTCTTTTCTCAGGATTTTCATGAAAAAAGTACCTCAGGTCGATTGTAAGAAACTGCCCGCCAAGGTAAAGATGGTGCTCAAAGTCGGGCTCCGGATTGTTTCTCCAGACAGCCCTTGTAACTGCCATTAGGCCAAATGGTTTGCTGTATGATGCTCCCAGGTAGAAATAACCGTCTTTTTTGGTTCGATACTCAAACCCCACGTTTGCCAAATACGATCCTCCTATCCTCGAATGTGGCCAGCTCAATTGGGTGATCTCTACGTCTCTGCCGATCGAATAGGTGCCTGAGGCGTAAAAGTCCATTTGAACACCCGTGCTTGCATTCATGAATAGCTTTTCAGCTAATTTGATATATACAAGGCACTGTACAGGAATATTATAGCTGACAAATCCAAATTCTGTTTCATCTGACAGAATTACGGAGTCTGTTTTAGACATGACCAGGTCATAATTTCGCCTAACGTAGTTAATTCCTGTCTCAAATGATATTGTTTTGCTAATTCCTCTTCGAACGACCATCCCGAAGCTATATCCGGTTTTGGAGGTCATGGATCCGGTGTAAGGTGCCTCATCAATATTCAATGGCCCGTCAACAAAAGTTTGAAATGGGATGATCGGTTTGAATTGGATCCCGAATGTCGTCACGTTTTTCTGCGCAAGAAACGCACAGGGCAACAAGGTCACTATGATCAATAAGTTCTTCAAAACACCAAATAAACTCAAAGATGAATGATTTATTTCAAATTCTTGTTTAAGAATTAGCCAACGGTTCGATATGTAAGTTGTTTGCATTTGCACAATGTTTATTTGGCAGAGGCTGTTATATTACCTAATTACTTAGAATATATCCTGTTACTGCAAGTGCAAGTAGTACAATAGAGAAAATGACAAGTCCATATCTAACCCATTTGTTTGCACCTAAGAGTGGCTTTCTGAACTTTGCCATAGTAAGAAAATTGCATTCTAATGCTGCTGAAAGGTGTGTTTTACTTATGCCATATAGATAAAGTGGAGCATTCTTGTACTCATCCGTATCACTTTCGTAAGGGATATTCTTTTCATTTAGAAGATATTCGAAGTGCTGTGCTCTTTGCTCATCACTGAAGAAAAATACCTTATAGAGATTGTTTGACGGATGGTCTCTATAGTTGGTTAGCTGAAAAAGGCCTTCATCCTCACTCATCGATCCATTCTGTTACGTATTCGATTGGCTTTCGCTGACCTTTGGGCCACTCGTTTTCCGGATAGCCAAGGTATAAAAAGCCTAAACACCGGTCCAGTGAGCTGAGTTTCAGGAACGATCTCATTTCTGTGCGATAAGTCGGGGTGCTGCTAGTCCAATGGACTGCTAAACCGTATGCCGTTGCAGTTAAAAGCATATTTTGAACTGAACAGGCCACGGCTTCGATCTCTTCAATTTCAGGTATTTTTTGGCTAACCTGCCTTTCCATACATATTGCAATTACCGCACTTGCCTTTAGAGGTCTGTTCCTGAGTTTATTGAGTTTCATTTCGTTGAAGGTGTCCTCGTTTGTGATGGACTTGTACAGGTTGGATTGGAATAAGCTAAGTTTTTGCAGGCCTTCCCCCATGAATACTTTATACCTCCAGGGTTGTGTCATGCCGTGAGTTGGCGCCCAGATCGCATTATTGAGAAGCCTCTCAACTTGTTCTTTGTGTACTTTCCTATCTGAAAAAAATTCCGGATATATTGTCCTTCTGTTCTGGATAATTTCGTTGATCTCACTCAAGTCGTATTTCATATGAGTCAAAATTGATGAATTGACAATGGCAAATTTATCGTATTTATATTGTGAATCGATATTCATTTTATTTTTGAGCGGGTTTTTACCTATAAATCTTTGAAACATCAGTAATTTGAACCGTCTTAACTGGTTTTGATGCGAAAATTAATGTCTATTGAATACATATTTATGTTGCTTTTGAGCATGTTATTTCTATGTGGGTGTCAGGAAGGTATTGGAGAAGACCTGGTAGTGCAGAACCCTAATTCGGGTGAATTTGGCGAAATAGGTAAGGATATTGCAAAGCAGTATGATTACTTGTTTGAAGTCGACCATTTTTCAGAGAATTGGTTTGTGTCTAAACTGGATACCTGTCAAGCGGATTCCTTAATAGACCATTTGAATGCTGCTTTTGCAATGTTAGACCAACATTACTCAGCTGAGCAGAATTTGGGAACTTCAATTTTCTATATAGCACAATTAGAGCAGAAAAATAGGTTGTCAATACGATCAGGTTTGTTAACTGTCGATTCTTTGGTCTCCCCGGAAGGATATTCAACGGATGCTATGTATGCTGGGAAAGTACTACGTATGCTCGATTTTGAAGATGTAACCAATTTCTCAAGGGTGAGGTCGCACCTTAGTGAATACGTCACAGACGCTGATCTTCAAATTAATGGACCATTCTGGATAGAATTTGCTGCTACCGCTGATTCCAGTCTGGTTGAATTCGGAAAGGTTGTGATCTGGCAGCCGATCAAATAATTACCTTTGACTTGATAAAAACTAAGAGCACAAAAAAACCGGCGAATCCACCGGTTTTATACTAAGCGCGAGCGTTCGGCTTTAAATTTCATCAACTTCGATCATCTTGACCGGTAAGTCTATTATTGCTTGATAGTCTTCACCTGCTTCAAGCATATCTTCATCGTCTTCCTCATAGTGCCAATTAACAGAAACAGAAGTTTTCCCTCCATTGTTTAGCGTTTCCAGTTTCTTGAAAAAATCCAATATGCATTTTGATGAAGACGTGTTGAAATATTCCAACACAATGTTTACTTCAGTACTTTCCTGGGGTTGATTCCCGTAGCTGTCAATCCAATCGAAAAGTGGTTTGTAAAACTCTATTGAGTTTTCAGGAATTGATCTTCCTTTCAATTCCAATAATCCCTCCGCAGCGTCAAAATTGACGACTGGTGTTTTAGGCGATCCTTCTAATTTA
>JAAZYJ010000388.1 GCA_014239715.1 Flavobacteriales bacterium | reverse complement strand
CCCAATCTGGCCTAGACTTGATCTCAAGAAATAACCATAAGCCATTCCAGTTAATATTCTGAATTACCAATTTCAGCAGTGGTTTAGCAGCAGGTAGTTTCTCTTGATGTGGAAATTTAGTAGAATAAACCTGACCACAATCGTGTTCTTCCACACTTTTTTGGTCCATCTTGTATATAGCGTATTGTTTGCCGGCAGGTTTACAAATGTCCTCACACATCCATGGATCGTGCGATACAACAAGCTGGTTGTCTTTGTTCGGTATAACGTCAACTTCAATACCACCCACCCCAAGGTCGATCGCCTTCTGAATACCGATTATCGTGTTTTCTGGGTAATTCCCCCGCCAACCTCTATGCCCGATTTTCAGCATATACTATAGTGGTTCATTAAACAGCGCTTATTCCCAGCTGTCAATTACAACAGATCGTTCGCCAGATTAGCCAGCTCTGAACGCTCTCCCTTTTCAAGAGTGATATGAGCATATAGCTCATTCCCTTTTAGTTTATCGATCAGGTACGACAAACCGTTACTCTGCTCATCCAGATATGGCGTATCAATTTGATGCACATCTCCAGTAAAAATGATCTTGGTATTTTCTCCTGCTCTGGTAATGATCGTTTTAACCTCGTGCGGGGTGAGGTTTTGTGCTTCATCAACGATAAAAATGATATTGGATAAACTGCGGCCTCTAATAAAAGCAAGAGGTGTTATTTTAAGCTTATCATCTTCTTCCATTTCGACGATGGCTTTCAACTTTTTCTCGTTTTCTTTGAACTGAGACTTGATGAATTTAAGATTATCGAATAAAGGTTGCATGTACGGGCTGATCTTGTCTTCTGCAGAGCCCGGTAAGTAGCCAATGTCTTTATTACTTAAAGGCACTATTGGTCGAGCTAAAATAATTTGATGAAACATGTTTTTTTGCTCTAATGCACTTGCAAGAGCAAGAAGTGTCTTACCGGTTCCCGCAACGCCTTGCAATGTGACCAGCTTAACTTCCGGATTCATCAGGGCATGGAAAGCAAATGTTTGTTCAGCATTTCTTGGCTTGATCCCATAATGGTAGCTTTTTTCTACACGTTCCAGTTGTTTTTTATTGGCATTGTAGTATCCTAAGATCGAAGATTTACCATTTTTTAAAACATAAAAACCATTGTTAAACAGGTGTTCGCCAAGAAAATCAACATTTTCAGATGCAGTTTTTTTGTAGAGCTCCTGAATGATATCTGTATCAACGTCTGTAACTTCAAATTTGCCCGAGAAAACCACGCTGCTGTTCTCAACTTTCCCCGTTTCAAAGTCTTCTGCAGCAAGATTAAGAGCCTTAGCTTTTAGTCGGAGATTAATATCTTTTGATACTAAAATTACCTTTTTGCCTTTTTCTTGTTCGGTTAGTGTTAAAGCAGCATTTAGGATCTGGTGGTCATTTTTTCTATCGGCAAAGATCTTTGTCGCATCCTGATACTTGTTCTCATTGACCATAACGATCTTAAACCGGCCTTTATCCGGCCCGTTGATCGGTATCCAGTCCTGAAGCATATATTCTTTCGACAATTTATCAAGGATCCGGATAAAAGACCTTGCTGAAAAATTCTTTACATCATTCCCTTTTTTGAAATTATCCAGTTCTTCCAGAACAGTGATCGGTATTGCTACGTCATGTTCTTCGAAACTTTCAATTGAATGGTGATCGTGTAGAATTACTGATGTGTCTAATACAAAAATCTTACTTACCTTCTTCCTCTTTGCCATACGCACTGAACTTATTGGTTGAATGAATATAAGTGAAGTAGTTATACAGCCGTCAAATCGTCAAATTAACTTATTAAAAATTAACGGTTAATTACTCTTTTACAACATGAAGTGGCCGCTGGATAATACCTTCCTTAGAAGTAAATACGACATGATAGACGCCTGAGTTCCAATTAGTAACATTTATTTTTTCTGTTGCCTGTTGATTAGCATTCAATGCTTTTCCATAAATGCGCCTTCCTAAAAAGTCATAGACAGCGAGGTTTCCATTAAGCTCGAATGTGGAATTCAGCTTGATGGTTGCAGCATTTGAAGCCGGATTTGGTTGGATGTTCATTGCGGCAAATTCTGGGTTTTCTGTTAGTCCTGTAACAAAGATACAAGAGCCTTCAATCTCGTTTTCGACAGTGTGATAATACTCGTCAACAACGTCAACAATAGCATCAATACATATCATTGAACTGGTCACATTGAATATGTTTATTCGACACAATGGTTGGTAAACGTTGGATTTATCAATAACAGAATCCACATATGAGATCCCGATTACTTTTGTTCCCCCTAAGGAATAGCTGGGCGAAATGGGATATTGCGCAGCGGGCTGCAGATTATCAACGCTGCCAATGGTAATTCCTTCCATTGTGAATTCGTAGGCTACCACTTTCGAGCTGGGATTTTTGATGCCGATATCGATATAGCCGGCACTTATATTGTAACCAATGATACTAAGATATGCCGTGTCATACAGATTGTGAACGTTCAACGGCAAATTACAGTGGTCGTGAGACCCTCCGCCACTATGAGCGTGGCTGTTGCCGAATAAATAACAGCTGTTTATCAATGAGGCATCATATACACTTATAGCGCCATCAGCATTCAGGTCGTTGCAATTGGTTGGGCTTATGTTGTTACCGATAATATCATCTACGTATTGAATTGCGTCTGCACTTGTCTGATCCAGGTCATTATCGATGTCGCCCATCAAAGCAGTTCCGTTGCATACACCATTGCAATCCACGAAAGTTGAACCGTAGGGAATTCCTGCACAATCGAGATAAGGAGGGCAAGCTGTGTCAAGTGTTATGGAGGGAGCACCTGTAATGGGGTCTCTTTCCAAATGAAAGCATGCCTGTCCCCAATTGTTTTCATAGCTTGTTTCGTATTGTCCCAGTGCATCCGGAGACTGGTCCCAGTTCACTCTGGTCACAAGAACATAACGACCCGTATCCACTTCCGTGATGTCAATCCACTGGCAATCGAGATAATAGCCATAGTAATCTCCACAGTCGTACGAGATCCCCATATTTCCACAGCCGTAGGTCATTGCTCCACCGCTGTCGCATTCCAGATCCATTACACAAAATCCATTCTTGAACCCAATGGGAGTTGAGAAGTTGTCTTCGTCGTATAAGATGTACTCTGCATAACCAACATAATGATTGTGACTATGACAGTTATCCCATACAAACTGTCCGGGATTTGAGGATGGTGTTCCGATGTAAAAGTCAGAATTACCGATGTTCTTAATGTGCGTAGTGAACCGAATAATTTCCCGATCCCCATAGCCTCTGAGGCAGCCTTCATTGATGGTACACGGGTCAGTGTTGTTCAAATTGTCAACAAACATGGTGCTTCTGAGAACATCTTCCAGTAGCCATAGGTCAGGCCCATCAGGGCAGAGGCTGTCACCGGCATAATAACACGTGTCACCTGTTGTTGCTAATGGATTATAATTGCATGCAGAAGGATCCATACAGCCCGATATTGCAGAGAAAAAACTCAGGGACCAGCTAATTGGAGCCGACGAGCATGATGCACCTACTTGTCCTATACGAATATAGTAAGTCTCGGCAGGATCGAACATGCCGGTCAGATAAGCCTGTGATCCGCAAGTTGGGTTGTTATCATTGTAGAATACTGTTCCTGTATTGCCACTGTCAAATACAAGTCCTGCACATAGATCGTAGACCCAGATTCTCGTGTCGCACGAAGCACCAAGGCAAGTGCTGATCTCATATATTCCTGCGGAATCCGGTGACCATTCGTACCAGGTTTCTGGCAGTACGGCTGCCGAATACGTGCCCTCAGTGATAACCAACGGATTTTCGCAGGAGCTTCCGGGTGGACAGAAGAAACTGGTGCTTTCAAAACTGTCATATTCACCACCTGTAGCTTCGAGTACACTGTTCACAAACAAATTGTAGTAACCAATTCCGTAGCCACAGCATATACCATCCCCATAAGAATCGTAAATTGTGAAGATCGTGCATTGCGCTGTGTCTATGCAGATCGTATCTCCGACCGAGTTACCTGAGGCCACAATTGTTCCGGCAGTTGAAACGTCCCAAGATATTTCTGAAGGATAACTGTCAGGAACGATCTCAATGATAAGCTCGGCATAACCAGAAGTGCATTGAGACCATAAATTACCATAAAAGAAAATGGCGATAAAGAGGGGGAATAAAATACGGGTCATGCTGAAAGTTACGATATATTTTAAAAACGAATAAATTCTACAGCGTATATTCGTTGAAATGATGATTTACTCGTTACTGTCAACTTAATAAACTATTTTTCCTTTGGTTGAACTACAAAGTAGATGGATAAATTGCATGTGTTGAAGCGTTTGTCTACCATTGATAAATTACATTCGAATATTTATATTTGCTGCCATTTCGTATATAAAAGTTGATGAAACAAGTTACTCCTTACATACCTACTCACAAAATTAGAATAGTGACGGCTGCTTCACTTTTCGATGGTCATGATGCGGCGATAAACATCATGAGAAGAATTATCCAGTCAACTGGTTGTGAAGTAATTCATTTAGGGCACGATCGTAGTGTAGAGGAGATTGTGAACTGTGCCATTCAGGAAGATGTTCAAGCCATTGCCTTAACGTCCTATCAGGGCGGCCACATGGAGTATTTTAAATACATGTTTGATCTCTTGCATGAGAAGAATGCGGGTCACATTAAAATCTTTGGTGGGGGGGGAGGTACGATTCTTCCAAGTGAAATTAAGGAATTGCATGATTATGGGATCTCACGCATCTATCACCCTGATGATGGTCGCGATCTGGGTCTGCAAGGTATGATCAATGACCTTGTGGAAAAATGCGATTTCCCGACCGGAAAAGAAATTAAAGGAGAGGCTTTAGCACTTGAAAAGTCGGATTACCGATCTATCGGAAGAATGATCTCAGCAGCTGAGAATTATCCGGAAGAATGCAGCAAAGAGCTTAAATCAATAGCAAAATCTGCTAAAAAAAAGAATACTCCTGTTCTTGGAATAACCGGAACCGGAGGAGCTGGTAAATCTTCACTTGTTGATGAGCTGGTAAGAAGATTCCTTTCTGACTTTTCGGATAGAACTATGGCCATCGTATCAGTTGATCCTTCCAAGCGAAAGACAGGAGGAGCTTTGTTGGGGGATAGAATAAGGATGAACGCCATTAGTAACGATAGAGTCTACATGCGTTCGCTCGCAACAAGACAATCTAATCTTGCTTTGTCCAAACATGTTGCCACCGCCTTGGAAATTCTGAAATTAGCAGGTTTCGATCTTATTGTACTTGAGACTTCAGGTATTGGTCAATCCGATACGGAGATACTGGATCATTCCGATGTCTCTTTATATGTCATGACTCCTGAATTTGGAGCAGCTACTCAACTGGAAAAAATCGACATGCTTGATTTTGCGGATATGGTAGCTCTTAATAAGTTTGACAAGAGAGGTGCACCTGATGCGCTTAGAGACGTTAAGAAGCAATATAAACGCAATCACAATTTATGGGAAACAGCCGATGAGAATATCCCTGTTTTTGGGACGATAGCTTCACAGTTTAATGATCCGGGTATGAATTCGTTGTACAAGGGGCTGATGGATAAAATTGTAGAGAAAACAGACTCAGAGCTTACATCGGAATTCAAAATAACGAAAGAAATGTCAGAAAAGGTCTATGTTATCCCTCCGGCGAGAACGAGATACTTATCTGAAATCAGTGAGACAAATAGGAGTTATGATGAATGGGTGCGGCAACAGAGCATTGTTGCGGACCAGCTGTTTGGTTTGAATAGTTCAATAGGTCTCCTGAAAGAATCAACGGGTCAGGGTGCAGAGCATTTGGTCGCAGAACTTGAAGATCGGTTTGAAAAAACAAAACTTGAACTTGATCAGAAGAACTGGATATTGCTGGAATCTTGGGATGCAAAAATTCAAAAATACAAAAGTCCTTTATACAGCTTTGAAGTAAGGGGTAAAGAGTTGTCTATTGAAACGCATACAACATCATTGTCTCAGCTCCAAATACCTAAAGTTGCGTTACCTCGATATAGCGGCTGGGGTGATCGACTGAGATGGCTTTTACAGGAAAACGCTCCTGGAGATTTCCCATTTACTGCAGGACTTTTTCCGTTTAAACGAGAAGGAGAGGACCCAACCAGAATGTTTGCTGGTGAAGGTGGCCCTGAGAGAACGAATAAGCGATTTCATTACGTGAGTCTGGGAATGCCCGCAAAGAGACTGTCGACCGCATTTGATTCAGTTACATTGTATGGAAGTGATCCTGCGATCCGTCCTGATATTTATGGGAAGATCGGTAATGCTGGAGTATCTATCTGTTGTTTGAATGATGCAAAAAAACTCTACTCCGGATTTGATCTTACTAATGAGGCAACTTCAGTCAGCATGACCATTAACGGACCTGCACCTATGCTGCTAGGGTTTTTTATGAATGCAGCAATTGATCAGAATTGTGAAAAACACATTCAGAAGAATGGTTTGGAGAAGGATGTTGAGAAAGCGTTTAAACGCCTTTACGACGACAACGGTGCTGAGCGCCCTTCGTATCAAGGTGAATTACCGGAAGGAAATGACGGTCTTGGACTGATGTTGCTCGGTTTAACAGGAGATCAGGTTTTGGATGCAAAGACCTACCAAAAAATTAAGGAAGAAACGCTTTCAACAGTACGAGGCACGGTGCAAGCAGATATCTTAAAAGAAGATCAGGCTCAGAATACATGTATTTTCTCGACGGAGTTTGCTTTAAGGTTAATGGGTGACGTACAGGAGTATTTTATTGCAAAGAAGGTGAGGAACTTTTATTCTGTTTCTATTTCCGGATATCACATTGCTGAAGCCGGTTCTAACCCCATTTCACAGCTTGCTTTTACACTTGCCAATGGTTTCACATATGTTGAATACTATTTGAGCAGAGGAATGGACATCAACAAGTTTGGTCCCAATTTATCTTTCTTTTTCTCCAATGGCATTGATCCGGAATACGCTGTTATTGGCAGGGTAGCAAGAAGGATATGGTCGAAGGCACTTTCTAAAAAGTACGGTGCTGACAAACGAGCACAAATGCTGAAATACCATATACAGACATCCGGACGCTCATTGCATGCTCAGGAAATTGATTTTAACGATATCAGAACTACGCTGCAAGCACTGTATGCCATATATGACAACTGCAATTCATTACACACCAATGCGTATGATGAAGCGATTACCACTCCAACGGAGGAGTCAGTGCGTCGTGCTATGGCAATTCAGCTGATCATTAATCGTGAACTAGGGTTGGCTAAGAACGAAAACCCTACACAAGGTTCTTTTATCATTGAGGAGCTGACAGACCTAGTGGAAGAAGCTGTCTTGGCGGAGTTTGATCGAATTACAGAAAGGGGAGGAGTGCTGGGAGCGATGGAAACAATGTATCAGAGAAGCAAGATCCAGGAAGAATCGTTGCATTATGAAACGTTGAAGCATACTGGCGAATATCCGATTATCGGCGTAAATACTTTTCTCAGCTCAAAAGGATCTCCTACTATTATTCCGCAGGAAGTGATTCGTGCCACTTCAACCGAAAAAGACTATCAGATCGAAATGCTTCAGTCAATCCATAATGTGAATGATAAGAAATCAACGGATTCGATAGCAAGTGTGCAAACTGCAGCAATTCAGAATAAAAATATATTTGAAGAATTAATGGAAGCGACTAAGTATTGTTCGCTTGGACAGATCACTCACGCATTGTTTGAAGTTGGGGGTCAATATCGACGAAACATGTGATTTACTCTTTTTACGGCCGATTATTGCTGCCGAATAAAAGTTGTTAAAAAAGGGTTGGTGGAAAAAATAATTGTGTGAAAGCACCATTATTTCAATTAAATCAATAAGATTATAGCAATATTATTTTTATTTTAGTAGCATGTTATTTCAAATTAACGCAACTGAGAAAACTCCCGAGGTCGATTTTTCACCGTTAACCGGGGTGTTAAAAATCAAGGGGATATCTATTCCTGAGGACTCAAAAGAGTTTTATAGAGGGTTGTATCTGGAGGTTGAAGAATATTTATCGTCCCCGTTGGATGTGAGTTTGGTAGAGCTGCATTTGGAATATTTTAACACGAGTACCACACTGTTCCTCCGTGACTTAATGAAAAAGTACAGGCAGGCCAATCAGTCAGGAAACACAAAAGTGCAGATCAAGTGGATCTACGAAGAAGATGATCTGGACATGGAAGATGCAGGTTTAGAGTTTAAGGACCTGTTCGACGACTTGAACTTCAATGTACAGGCGGTTGAAGAGTTTGATTTCCGCTAGGTTATTGACTGTATATCCAGAAGCTGACGTCGCTTTCGCTTTTATAATTAGCCAATTTCAGTTTTAATTCATTCTTATTATACCCAGAAGCAATACTGATTAAGTTGTGACCTTTTTCTGACTGAATGATAGAAACCTCATACTCTTTTTTATCCCACCTGTTCTTCTCTCTTTTGGCATTGTCTATATTGCTGAAGCTTCCGGCTATGATATGGTATTGAATAGCATTGGAGCTGTTCGATGATGGCGTAACGCTGTCAGCAGCTACAGCTGTTGAACCTGGCACATTTTCATCGGCCTTGGTTTCACTTGAAAGCGTATCAGCTGCAGTTGTAATTTCAGGAATAAAATCTATCGGATTCCCTAGCGCTAATAGCGTTTTGTCCATCAAGCTTTTACTTTGGGCGAGGATTGAATCTTGGAATACATTTATCTTACCAGAATAGCAAGAAACCCAGACCCTTCCTAGCTCATTGTCTATAGTAACGCCTATTGGTTTGCTGCCAGTTTTGATATTGTCACGTATTGTGAAATCTGCGGTTCTTATCTTGGTGAGCTTGTGATCACCATAGTTGACTACATACAAATACTCTCCGTTTTTGCTGAGCGCCATGGTCCTCGGCATCCTTCCTGTTTTCAATTTTATAAGTGATTTGTTGGTCAGATCATATTTGCCGATCTTCCCTTCTCCATTGATGCTTACATATAAATACTTGCCATTTGGTCCGAGACACAGATGTCTGGGGCCTTTACCAATATCGGAAAGAACAGTTTTGGAGTAATCATTAAGGTTGATCTCGACAATTTTGGAGGACCCCATAATTGCCACATAAGCTTTTTTTGAGTCCGGGCTTATCGCTATTCCTCTTGGGTGGGCACCAACACGTATTTGTTTTATTTCCTTTTCGGAAATCAGGTCAACAAGACTTACATTTCCACTGCTCCAGTTGCTAACTAACAACAAGGAGTCATTGGGAGCTATAGCTATAAATTTTGGCACAGCCCCAACGGGTATCGCATTGGTGATCTGATAATTCAGTAGGTCTATTTTGTAAACGAAGCTGCTATCGTATTTCTTTCCGTTACACCCGTCACAGCCTGGATTTGTAAAGCCTTTGCCTGTCATATTATAATTAGAAACCCATGCATATCTTCCTTCATGAGAAAAGGCACATTCTACAGGAGCGCCTCTTAATTTGTGGTTACCGTCCAATTCATAATCCGAAGGGGTAATGGCGTCAGAAATGGTTGCTATAAGATTGTGCTCCCGATCATGCACTGTTACTGTATGTCGGTACATCATATTCTGCGAAAAGAACTGTCCGTTGCCAGAATGAACAACCGATTTTGGTGACATATTACCCGATATTGAAGTTAGCAGAGACAAACTGCTGTCCATCCTAACAGCACCTGTCGACTGTCCTAACAAGTGTGCTGTATGCATTGTTATCAATAATAAATAAACCTGTTTCATACTCATTCGGGTCGCCTAGTTCAATAAAAAATTAATAACATCGTTTGCCGATTTTTCAGGACATTCCTCCATGGGTATGTGTCCGGTCTTTTCGTAGATGATCAGCTCATTTTCCGATATGTCACGGTGGAACTTATAGGCGTGCTCCACGCTTATCCATTTATCTTCTTTTCCCCATTGTATTAGCACAGGAATTTCTAGGTCAGATAAGTGGTGTGTATTCTGCTTAAAAGTAGCATTTGCTAAACTGACAAAGGCCTCTTTATTGCCAGGTCTGTGCAGCATGTCGTAATACCGATCCACTACAGCGTTGGTCACCTTCGATTGATTGTAGAATACCTGTCGAACGAATCGGCGCACAACCGCTTTCGGAACAAAGGAAAAAACACTTCTCAATACAGGTGTTTGCGCAATAATGAATGGCAGGGGGTAGTTCCTGTCATTAATATAACCTGCTGAATTGATAAGTATCAGTTTTCTGACTTTGTCCGGATTGCTTAAGGCGAACTCCCAAGACATCCAACCACCGAGTGAATTTCCTGCAAGGTGAAATTGACTTATGTCAAGTGCAGTTGCAAAATCGGTCAGGAATTTGGTAAATATATCGATCGAGTACTCCTTGGATTTGACCGGCCCGGTTAATCCGAAACCCGGTATGTCCAAACGAATAACCCTGAATTTTCTTTTTAGGATCGAAGTCCATTCGTCGAATGTATGAAGAGAAGAGAAAGTGCCATGGACAAGCAAAAGTGTTTCACCCTCACCTTCGTCACGATAATGCACGTTTACACCTGAAATATTTATCCATTTCGAATGTATATTCGTATACTTCTGTAGCAATTCTTCTGGTATCATAGTGCCTACTTCAGGCATAATTTACGAGGTACGATATTTAATTATATATGTCTGTTATCTAAGATTCAATTGACTCAAATCAGAATTGTCCATCCTGACTGATAATGTGTAGTACAAATCAACGGTTCTACGCATGTAAACTGAAATAAGATACAAGTGGCGTGGTCTTATCTGTTCAGAATACCATTAAACTTGGCATTGAAGTACTCTTCAAAAGCCAGCTGTATGCTCAAGTCATGCTTCGCTAAAAAAGCAGCATCTGTAACCAGGTCAAAGAAGATTCTGTCTTGCTGTGCCATAAGTGCAATGTTAAACTTGGATAAAATTCCACGCTCTATTCCGATGGAGTAGTATTCCATTAAATTCTCTACCGAAACGTCCTGAAATAGTTGTATGGGCTCCCAACAATTCGGAAAGAAGACTTTCAGCTCATTCAAATATTCGGTGGTCAGTCCTCCCAGGTTATTTGTAAAGTGTTTTACCCCTTCGTGATATCTTTCAATAAAATCAAGATCATCATTGAATAAATATTCTTTCATAACAGCCAGGTCACTTAATTTTAACCAAACGGCAGCTTCTATTAATTCTTCTTTTGATTTGAAATAATTGTATATGGTAGCTTTCGAGATGCCTAAGTAATCTGAAATTTCATCCATGGTTACTTTCCGAACCCCATTCTCGTAGAAGTAAGGCAAGACTTTTTTCAACCATTTTTCCTGTTTCGAATCAAGTTCTTTTCTTTCCTTTTCTACTGATTTTCGCCCCATTTCAAACTATTTTATACAGTAAAGTAAAATCGAAAAATTTATTTTACTTTTAACTGTTAAAGTTTGCTTCAAGTTTACCAAAAAATAAGCATGAATAAAAAAAATGCTCTCTTCATGATCCTGATTCTCGTGTTTTTATTCAAACACGCAGAAGCGCAAGAGTCCAGCTCGTTGGAAGAAACCGATCCGCCTCCTGTAGAGGATGTTGAAAATGGAGTTTATTTAGAATTGGGCGGAAATGCCGGTATTTATTCGGTCAATTACGAACGATTTTTTTTAAATAAAGCCATAAGATTAGCTGGTCGGCTTGGATTCAGTCTTATAAGTGAGGGATTAATAATTG
>JAAZYJ010000284.1 GCA_014239715.1 Flavobacteriales bacterium | reverse complement strand
CCGGAAAGATTAAATCAGGGAAGAAAGTAGATGTTACAGATAGCAAAGGAAAGACAACTGAGCACATCGCCAAAAACATTATCATCGCCACAGGAGCAAGATCAAGGCAGCTACCTAACCTACCCCAGGATGGGAAGAAGATCATCGGATACCGAGAGGCTTTGGTCCTTCCGAAATTACCAAAATCAATGCTTGTGGTTGGTTCTGGAGCAATTGGAGTAGAGTTTGCTTACTTCTATAATGCCATGGGTGTAGAAGTCACTGTGGTTGAATACCTTCCCAATATTGTACCTGTTGAAGACAAAGACGTATCCAAACAATTGGAACGTTCATTCAAAAAGCAAGGAATTAAGATAATGACCGGGTCTTCTGTGGAATCAGTTGATACGAAAGGAAAGACCTGTAAAGCCATTGTGAAAACGAAAAAAGGAGAAGAAACATTAGAGGCTGAGATCGTTCTTTCTGCGGTTGGAATCGAAGCAAACCTTGAAGGTGTTGGATTGGAAGATGTTGGAATTGTAACAGATAAAGGTAAAATCCTCGTTAATGATTTTTACCAAACGAATATGCCGGGTTATTACGCCATTGGAGATGTTACTCCCGGTCCTGCACTTGCTCATGTCGCTTCTGCTGAAGGGATTATTTGTGTCGAAAAAATTGCGGGTCACAACCCGGACACACTTGACTATGGAAACATACCCGGTTGTACCTACTGTTCTCCGGAAGTAGCATCTGTCGGTATGACCGAGGAAGCAGCAAAAGAAGCAGGTCACGAGATCAAAGTTGGTAAATTTCCTTTTTCCGCTTCAGGTAAAGCATCTGCAGCCGGTCACAAAGACGGGTTTATCAAATTGATATTTGATGGCAAATACGGAGAGCTTTTGGGAGGTCACATGATCGGAGCAAATGTAACCGAGATGATTGCCGAGATCGTAGCTGTGCGCAAATTGGAGACGACCGGAATGGAGCTTATAAAAACGGTACACCCCCATCCAACGATGAGTGAAGCAGTCATGGAAGCAGCAGCAGCCGCTTACGGCGAGGTCATTCACATGTAATACACACTTCTGTCCAAGCTATAACCAACGCAACAGATCTGCTAATAGCTACTTCGTGTAGCTAGCCATAGCGACCATTAGCTGTTCGATCTTCTTCTTTAGCACTTTGTGGGAGCACGTATGGTTGTTCACAATAATTGCAAATGCAAGATTTCTTCCGCTTTTTGACGTAACATAACCTGCATAGCTTTTCACCCTGCTCATCGTTCCGCTTTTAGCCCTGAGATTGCCATGAGCAGAAGTTCCAATACACATGCTCTTCATGGTTCCTGTCTTACCAGCAATCGGTAATGAGCTCTTAAATGATTTGAAGTACTTACTCTTATTCATTGCTCCAAGTACATCAACCAGATGTTTCGCCGAAATTGCATTGTGCCTTGAAAGACCGCTTCCATCATGCACTTACATCCCTGAAGTAATTACGCCCTTCGCATTCCAGTATTTGGTGATGGCAACCGTTCCACTAAAATTGCTTCCATCTTTGTATCTACTTTTCGCCACAGCCCTTAACAAATGTTCCGCATATAGGTTCACACTTAACAAGTTGGTCCAGTAAACAATTCTTGAAAGACTAGGTGATTTTCTGGTATGAAACGTAATTCTATCCTTGGTCGTAATTTTCCCTAGCTGCCTTAGTCGCCGGACCGTTGTTGGCACATTGTTTACAACAATGCCTGAATCTCGAAGTGTCCAGTTAAGCTCCCAGGCCACCTGATATGCCGGATCGGGAATAGAGCCCTTCACCTCAAATAGTTCTTTATTTTTTGGGATTCTTCCCTGAGCAATTTTATAATGATCAAACGGAGCACCGAAAATGTAAGCCTGATCATTCCTTATGTTCGCTGCCTTGACCCTGTTCTCAACAATAAGCTCGGGGACATAAGGTCTCACACATTCAATTGTTGTTGAATCTCCTGAATTAGGCCCGGAGCTAAACTCTAAATGATACGTATTATCATAGACGGTCAATCCACTAGGTCCGGCTCCAAAATAATTCGCTATATCACCCCACACCCATGTTGAAGGAACCATATCGTCAGTATACCAAGATGCATCTGCAATAACAGCACCGTTAATAGAATCAATTCCTAATTTCCGAATCGCATTTAGCCACTCCGTTTTAAACGCATCATTTGCCTTGGTAAAGTATTTAGAACCTAGCGTAGGGTCTCCCCCACCTTTGATGTAGATATTTCCATTCAGCGTTCCGGATGCAGTATCGATTTCCCCGTCGTATTCCAAGTGTGTTTTAAACACGTAATAAGAACCCAACTGTTGCAGGGCGGTCGCTGTAGTCACCAGCTTCATAGTAGACGCTGGAACAAGTGATTTTGAACCATCATGATCTGCAAGAACAGTATTAGAATCCAAATCGTAAACGAAAAAACTCATTGAGGCGTGCTTTAATGAGGCCTCACTCATCATGCGATCAGCAGCTCTTTGAATAGTATTATCGTATCCCTCTGGTATCTGGGTGTAGCCCGGAAACGCAATGAGCACAAAAAATACTACCAATAATCTCATGCGGTTAAAACTAAACATATTTTGTCAGTCGTTGGGTTCTAGGTTTTATCTTTAGACAAATTTCAGTCCAATGTGCGGGATTACAGGAATTATAGGAAAAAAAAAGCTGGAACAAGAAATTCTTGAAAAAGTTGCCATTGCCACGAATACGATCAAACATAGAGGTCCGGATAATCAGGGAACAGTCATTGGTGATTCTTGGGCCTTCGGACACACGAGGTTAAGCGTCATTGACACGTCAAGCTCGGCCAATCAACCAATGACAATCAATGATGGGAATCTTACCATCGTGTACAATGGTGAGATCTACAATCATCTAACCATAAGGAGCGAGTTGCAGCAAAAAGGCGTCGAGTTCCAAACAGGATCTGACACAGAAACGATTCTAAAAGCCTACTCCATATTTGGAAAAGACATGTTGTCCAAGCTGAACGGCTTTTTCTCTTTTTGCATTTACGATAAAGCGAAAGACGAATTTTTTTTAGCCAGAGACCGTTACGGCATCAAACCACTTCTGTATTCGATTCAAGAAGATTATATTGCTTTCGCTTCTGAGCTTAAAGCCCTTTTAAAATTTCCCATACCTAAAGAGTTAAATCATCAAGCACTGGGAACCTATCTTCAGTTGTCCTACATCCCTGCACCAAGCAGTATTTATAAAAGCATATTAAAGTTATTGCCCGGTCAATGTCTTACAATTAATCATGACCGCGACCTTACTTTCAGCCATTACTATTCCATTGAATCTGCTCCGAATAATGATGCCGTTGACTTCAGATCAGCTGCTCAACGTGTAAAGCAGCTAACTTTTGAATCAGTTGAAAGAAGATTGATCTCAGACGTTCCATTAGGATCATTTCTTAGCGGAGGTGTTGATTCTTCAATTATTGCTTATTGTTCGAATCAAATTAAACCAATTGACACTTTTACCATTGCGTTTAAAAATGAACCATTTTATGATGAATCACGGTACGCGAGGTTAGTCTCAGAGCACATCGGGTCTAACCATCACGAAATTGAAATCTCTGACCTTGACCTTCTCGAAATACAGGCTGGTTCACAGAACAACATGGATGAACCATTTGCTGATTCTTCGGCCATTGCGGTAAACGCATTATCCAGATTTACAAAAAAACATGTCACTGTAGCTTTATCAGGCGATGGTGCTGATGAGCTGTTCTCCGGCTACAACAAGCATGAGGCTCTATACAGGAGTATGCAGGGAGGGATCGCTAAGACTGCAATAAAAACTGCCGGACCTTTATTGGACATTCTTCCTGGCGGTCGTAATTCGGGCTCCGCTAATCTTATCAGGAAGGCAAAGAAATATAAGCAGGGAATTGGGCTGAATTTGAAAGATCGCTATCTACTGTGGGCAAAATTCACCACTCGGGAAACGGCTGCTGGTCTATTGCAAAATTTCCAAGAAATTTCAGACGATGACTTGATTTCTGAAGTAAGCAATTTTAACGAAATTCTATTGAACGATTTCAATTTGGTGCTGCATAACGACATGCTGAAAAAAGTTGATTCAATGAGCATGATCAACAGCCTTGAGGTTCGAACACCTTTTCTTGATCACCATCTCGTTGATTATGTATTCGGTCTTCCTTCTTCCTACAAAATTAAAGGCGGGGATAGAAAAGTTTTGTTAAAAAGTGCATTTAAAAATGAACTGCCGGCTGAAATTTTTAATCGAAAAAAACAAGGGTTCGAGGTCCCGCTAGAAAGGTGGTTCAATGGACCTTTGAAAGGTACAATTAACGAATTACTACTGAACAAAGAGGCCATAGAAGATCAGGGAATATTTAACTATTCAGCTATCTTGGATCTGTTTTCCAAAAACCTTGGCGGGAATCAAGATACCATATGGGCGCTGTTGCAGTTTCAAACATGGCATTCTCAGCATCAGGATGTATTATGTTGAAATAAAATTGATTTACTTCTATCTACCTAACTTAGTATTGATAAATTTGCCGTTTTAACTGTCAGAATTTTGCCAAAGATCTTAAGAATAGTTAATCGGTTTAATCTAGGCGGTCCTGCTTATTCCATTGCTTATCTAACCAAATATCTTGATCCCCGTTTTGAAATAATGCTCATAGGTGGGCAGAAAGACGATTTTGAAGAAAGCAGCGAGTTCATTCTGCAAGAGCTAGGGGTTGAGTATACGGTACTCGGTGCTATGAGAAGAGAGATCAATCTCAAACAGGACCTCAGATCATACAGAGAACTGAAAAAGATAATTTCAGAATTCAAACCTGACATTGTTCACACCCACGCTGCTAAAGCGGGTGCAATAGGTCGATTGGCCGCGCATAAAATGAAAGTTCCTGTAATCGTTCACACATTTCACGGACACGTGTTTCACTCCTATTTCGGGAAGCTTAAGACCGGGTTTTACAAAGCATTGGAACGTTATTTGGCTAAAAAATCCACCGGCATCATTACGTTGAGCGCTATGCAGCACCACGAAATATGCAACATCCACAAGATCTGTCCGAATGAGAAAGCGCTAATTGTCCCACTTGGAATAGATCTAAATCGATTTCAGGAAAACCAGAATAAGAAGAGAATTCAATTCAGGCAGGAGTGGAATATAGAAGAAGAAACCATAGCAATAGGTATTGTTGGCCGAATTGTTCCAATAAAAAATCACAGTTTTTTCTTAAAAGGACTTAGTAAAGTTAAAGACTTGACCAGGAAAAAAGTAACAGGGGTCATCATTGGTGACGGGGACTTGACCAATGCAGTGAAACTAGAAGCTAAAGAGCTAGGACTTACTATTTCGACTGCAACGGAAAACGTCCCTAACGCTGATGTAGTTTTTACTTCTTGGATTAAATCAATTGATGTGGCTAATGCTGGGTTGGACATTATGTGCCTTACTTCTCTCAACGAAGGAACACCAGTTAGCCTGATCGAAGCACAAGCGAGCTCGTTGCCTGTTATTACGACAGATGTTGGAGGAGTAAAGGACATTATGCTGGATGGAAAGTCAGGGATGCTGGTCAATCGAAATGACTTTGATAAATATGTAGCTTTTTTGCTTGAATTGACTGAATCCAAAAATCAAAGGGAATTAATGGGAGCTGCCGGAAAGGAATTTGTTTTCGCAAACTTTCATTACAATCAATTCTGCAAAAAGATGGAAAACATTTATTCACAGCTGCTAGACAGTGTTAAAATTAAGAAAAATGATTAACTTTGTAATTCAAAGTACTTTTAACATGAGAACATACATACTGCTTTTTGTTATCGGAATTTCGTTCACTGTTGGTTTGTCCAGCTGTGGAATCAATGCGAATTTTATGCTTAAAACACCTAAAGGCTACCAGTTTGATAGTATACCAATGAAACCAAAAGTTGATTATGTCATTGCACCAAATGATGTTTTTAGTTTCAGGCTTTTTGCGAACGACGGCTTTAAGGTTATTGACATTTCCGCAGGTACTAATGCTGGCGGTGCTGCCGAACAGGGGCCTACTAGAGCGATGGGCCAAACATTCATATCCTATTTGGTCAGACAAGATGGTAATGCCCGATTGCCAATGCTTGGTAACGTTCAAATAGCCGGGATGACCAAATTGGAAGCTGAAATGAATCTGGAAAAGGAATATTCTAAATATTATGTTAGCCCATATGTTCAAGTCCAGATAAATAACCAGAGAGTTTTTGTTTTCCCCGGAAATGGGGCAGATGCAAAAGTAATTGAATTGCAAAATAACAATACAACCCTACTTGAAGCAATAGCAAAAGCCGGCGGAATTGCTCCAAGGGGAAGGGCAAAAAGGGTTAAGATCATCAGACAAAATGGTAAAGAAAAAGATGTTTATCAGATCAATCTATCTACAATAGATGAGGGTTTGAAGTATGTCAGCATGATCATGCAGGCAAATGACATTGTTTACGTTGAACCTGTGCCAGAGATATCTCAAGGCATACTGAATGAAGTAACACCAATAATTGCACTGATATCAAGTGCATTTGTTATCTATTTAACGATCAACACCATTAAGTAAGCGATGATCCAGGAAGAGATTAGCAAACGCAATGAAAACTTTGAGCGGTACAGAGAGCGGTTAACCAATTTCAGCAGTGAATTTGAGATTGGGCTTTTCCTCTATCTTACCAGGCAAATTTGGGCGTGGATGCTCCTTGTTTTCGTAATCTGTTTCAGCGCATGCTTTCTTTATATCAGATACACCCCACCTCAGTATAAATCCAAAGCACTTATTCAACGCACCACCCAAGATAATGCTAGGAAAATTCTGAATGTTAAAAATCCATTGCAAGAAGAAAAGACACTAACCAGTGATGTCGAGCTGTTAAGATCACCATTATTAATGCAAAAAGTCATCACAAGTTTACCTCTTAGAATTCGGTATTTCCTTGAAGGGAAAATCCTTAAGCATGAAAAATACAATGGGTCTGTATTTATTGCGAAAGATTTTCATTTGCTTAATTCTAGTCTGGTTGATGTCCCTGTGTATATAGAGCTACTAAAAGACAACACGATCCTGATTTCGTATACGATAGACGAAGTGAAGTTCGAGTGCAAGGGGGATATAGGTGGTTCTTTTATGTGCAAACATTTCACTTGTTCAATACACATCTCGGATACAGATCGGTTTAATTTGCAACAAAAGGACGGTCGGTTCTACTTTCTGTATGTTGATCAGGAAAAACTGTCGAATGATTTTGCTTCAATGCTTGACGTGAGCATAGCCAACTCAAATGCCAATACTATTTCTTTAAGTTTTACACATCCCAATCAAGTTCTTACTAAAGATGTATTGAACGCCTTGATTGAGAATTTCGATGATTTTGACAGTATTAAAAGAACCGAAAGTTCAAATCGAATTGTTGCTTTTATAACCATGCAAAAGGATTCTGTATCAAAAAAATTGAAGGAGTCGGAGAGGATGTTGAAGGTATTTAAAGACACCAACAAGATCAGACAGGTAGAAGGAATGACCGATTCCTATCTAAGTAGAATTGAAGAAATGGAGAACGAGCTGATCAAACTAGATTTGGACGAACAAATACTAAATGAGATCGCAACCATTATCACGGACAATCCTCTGGAGCTCGATATCTACAATGTTCTTCCAATTCTGATAGGATCAAAATTTGAAAGTAATCTGTACACATTGATCTCCGTGCTTCATAAAAAATTACTGGATTATGAAGATCTGATCACTGAAAGAACAGCAGACCACGAAGAAATTAAGAAAATTCGATCCCAGATCGAAATCCAAACAAGGTTGATTTCCGAAGGAATCAAATCATTGTTG
>JAAZYJ010000269.1 GCA_014239715.1 Flavobacteriales bacterium | reverse complement strand
TTCTTGATCAGGTCGCGAAAGGTATAATTGCTTGGTGCTACAAATGCGATGTCATAGCTTTTCGCCGGAGGCAGCATTTCAGTGCGGCATTGACCATTGCATGAAGTTGTGGTGATCTTTCTCTTTTGTCCGCTGTAATAGGAGCTTACTCCGGCTACAATACCTTTGTCGTAGCTGCAGATCTTTTCTATTGTTTGATTCAGGCCACTAGTGGTTTCACGATACAGATCGTACATGTTCTTTTGTCCCAGCAACAATTTCCGAAAGAATGCAATGTCTTTGCCATAGTAATTGTTGGCGTAATACATACCGGCTCCGGAATTGAGGTAGGGACGGGCATTTAGAAATACCCGATCGCGGGCGGTGGTATAGGTGATGCTTTGGCGGTCTCCGGCAGAGCTTCCGGCACCCGTGCACACGTGATTGTACATTACAAGGGCATTCGGCGCCAGCTTGATATTTTCTGCGATCGCATCATTGCTCATTTGGCCGTCATCAAGACAGATAACACCCCAATCGTTTCCATGACCTTTGTAAACAAAGATGTTGACATTTTTACTGCCTTTGATCACATTCTCCTTAGTAGAATAGGGGGGGTACAATTCTTTGACGGATATTCCCAGAGATCTAAGGAAGTCAGCGAGCCGTTCAGCACTCGGCACAAAATGTTTGACACTTTCGTCCCCGACCACGATCAGTGCCTTTAAAGATCCATATGCCTTTTTGAGGCTGTCGGGAACAACATGGGATGATTGAGCACAAATGGATTGACACACAATGAATACTACTCCAAGTAGCAGGCTGACTTTTTTTATTTTCGATTTCATAAGCAGTTGTTTTTAAATGGAGTAGCATTGTTTCATAGGCTATTGTATTATTGGTCTGATTCTTCTTCTGATGCGAGATCAACTCCCGTTAGATTGAGCTTTTTGAGTACCACTTTGTATTTCTTTTGTTCAAATTCGAACTGCAAACGATCCGTGATCCGAAACAGGTCTCGGAAAGTTCCGGGCTCCGGTTCGGTGATCATTTCTTTTGTTGGTACTTTATTATATACCCGAACCCACCTGGACAATGTGCCGTCCCAGCTCTTCACTTCTGCAATAATTTCTTTGGTGAGTATATAGCGCCCTTCTTCATCAAAGAAAACAGAGCAGGTATCAGAGGTTAGCTCGGCAAGTCGATCCTGATCGTCAAGATAAATAGCTGAAATTATTCCCAAGGTAAATCGTTCTTTGAGCTGATCGGATGCGGTTTCGCTGTAATGCCTCATCAGATCTTCAAAGGATCCTTTTATGGCTTTGTACAATACTTTGGTCGAATTGTCGATTTGGAAAACCAGAGGCGTAACGGTTTTTTTGAGCGCAACATAAACGTGAGTGGAATCAGCTGTTCGAACAGTTTTGGCCGTTTTTAAGTCAGAATAGGATCGATATTTAATGCTCCCAGGATCTCCCTTGTATGGAGTTAAAAACACATCGCTCGATGCTTTGCTGGTACGAATGGTCCGATGACCCGGAAAGGCAATATGAAATAGGGAATCGCAGAATACCGTTCCCTTGTTTTCAGAAAAATCCGGCGATGAAATAGAGTCCATGGGTAAAGCCACGGGCAGCTGCTTGAATTGATCAAAAGTAATTGGATGGTCAAGAAGCTGATCTTCGGCATTGTCCGGGAAGTGGGAATAGATCATCAACGACGGATCTACGTCTATCCATTGGTCGTCACCACCATCAGCCCACGTTACATCAAACAACCTTGGTTTACCGTCGATCCAGATCTTGTTCCATGCGTGGTATTCTCCGTCTCTATTGATGTCTGACAATCCGTTTCTGCTATGGCCTAGTACGGTTTCACATTTCAAACCGGCCAGTGTCGCCAGCTCTTCGAATACATGTGCATACCCGGCACAAACGGCAAGCTGGGTCTCAAACAAGATGCGTTTGGTGTCGTTCTGGGGGCAGGCGTGAATGTGGGTTTTCAGGTATGCTCTGTCGTAATTGATCGATCCCGTGATGAAATGAACGATTTTCATTGCTTTTTCCTCTTCAGTATCTGCTCCTTCCATAATTAGCTCTACCACCTTTTTCACATCTGCCTCGGCCCATCCTTTTTCCGAGCGAACCGTCACATTTTTTTTGGGATGCATATAAAATGGCTTCATGTAATCTTGATCCGTTGTTTTTCTGAAGATGGCCTTTCGTTTTGTAAAAACTGCATTCCATACATTTCTGTACAGATGCCGGTTGATGTGAAATGGGTGATCGTAGTAGTAGCTGTCGAAATGCTCTCCTTCCGGGCGGTAGAGCGTCAATTTTGATTGGGTCTGCCGGTATTGACCGGTATTTCTCTTCACTTTGCAATCTGAAATTCCTCGATAATCGCAGTGGTATCTGAGGTGCTCGTAGGTTTGATTTTGATACAGGCGAATGAGCTCGAAGGAATAGGAGGTATTTCTTTTGTGAAACACCGCAATGGGTGTTTCATTTTGTGCGGTTGCGTATGGAATGGACAAAAATACAGCTCCAAGCAGCAACCCGTATCGTATTACGGTAGTTTTCATAAGATCTGGTTTTCGGATGGAGATTGGCAAACGGGGCTTATATATACAACCCCGTTTTTCAGGAATGGTACAGTTCGTAACAGATAATCCCCGACAAAACGTTCATGGTCAGTTTCCATAATAGTAGGTACGCCGTGATTTGATCCGGAGTTCTTGGGATGTATTATCTGACGATGAATTTCGATTATTCGCGGAAATAGGGATCCAAAGCACAATTTCAGGAGGTGCCGATTCCCAACCTGGCGAAGTTAAACTCCGAAGTTTGATCATATTCTGATCATTCACATCCCGACTGATGGTCCTTGTGCTGAAACTGCACCCAGAACTCCTGCAGTCCTTCCAGGGTGTTCTTTTCTATCAATTGTACATTGTGCTTGTTGCGGAAAGTATGTAGAACACCGGACTCTTTTAGCTTGTGTCCCCATCCGCCTCTATGATCGAAGGAGGTGAAGGCCTTGCAAGGATCCGATACCGACTCAAAGGGAATTTCCAGAGAATAGGTCACATCTCCGATGTAATTCATGCCTTTGGTGGTCATTTTTATTTCTCCGAGTACCACCTTTGTGTATTTCTTTTGCTTGTGCAGTGCTTTCAGCTCATCGCCAACACGACGAGCCATATGATTGGAAAACTGGTGCGCCACATCAGACCCATTTACAAATTCCGGCCCGATGTAGGTGCCCGAACATCCGTTTTCGGTGCAGCTGATCTCGTATTTTGGTTCCGAATAGGTGCAGCTTAAAAAAGCAGTGATCAGTAGTAAAATTGTAATCAGGTTCATTGTGTTTATAATTAGCTCGGGGCTTGTTAATTAGATAACGTGGTTTGGAGCATTGGTTACAGCTATAACGCCTTTACAGCCGTCATGATTTTAATATTTTTGATCCTCATAGTGAACCAACCTGCATCATTACACGTACTGTAACCGGATTGTGTGAGGCAATTAATACTCATATCGTTGTAACTTATTGGTTTTTGATCATTATGATTTACGGAAACCTATATTTTCACGATATTTGTAGGTAAGTCCTTAAAGGATTATGGCAAAAATGCTCCGTATACTGTTACTTTTCTTATGTATGACGCTGGTTTCGTCTGTGCAATATTTTGCGCAGGACGACCCTGTAATGGCCCTAACTGCCGGCAAAAAAGGAATTGTAGACAAGTTCGGAAGGAAAGTGGACGGCGCTACGATCAGTGTCAAGCAAGACGGAAGATCCTTTAAAACGCTTACAACCTCCAGTAACGGAAAGTTTGAGGACATTACACTGCCTTACGATCATTTATATGAAGTCACCATTAGTAAAGGGGGCTATGTGAAGAAGGTTATGTTGATCGATGCCAAGAAAGGGTATTTTCCGGAGGATATCCTGGATAAAAAGACAGAGATCGAGTTTAACCCTGAAATGATGACAAAACAACCCGGAGTTGATTATTCGGTAGTAACGAACACTCCTGTTGCAAAGGCAAGAATCGATCCGGCAACGGGGGAGATGAATTATGATATGGGTTTCATTTCAAGGAGGGGTAAGGAGATCAAGAAATTCATTGATGGCCTGGCCAATAAGGAAAAAGAGAGTGATGCCAAATTCAATGCAAAGCTAACGGCAGCCAACAAAGCGTTTAGCGCCAAGGATTACCAATCGGCCATAGACAATTACAAAGCGGCAAAAGCACTTAAACCCGATCATCCCGGAATAGATGCGAAAATTACCAATGCTCAAAATAAGCTGGAGGAAAACAAGGCGAACGCAGAGGTGTTGGCAAAATTCAATGCCAAGATCAAAGAGGGCGACAATCTGGTCAATGCAAAAAAGTACGACGAAGGGATCAAGAAGTACGAGGAAGCCAAATCCATTAAGTCCGGAGACCCTATTCCCGACAAACAGATCGCCGCAGCGCGGAAGAAGAAAGATGATGCTCTTAATGCAGAAAGCAATCTCGCTTATGCTGCAAAGCTGAAAGAAGCCAAATCGGCTCTGGACAGCAAGAAATATGAAAATGCTAAAGGGCTGTATCAGGCAGCATTGGAAATTAAACCCAACGAGCGGTTCCCTTCAGACAAAATAAATGAAATTGACGGGATCATTGCCAACAAGTCGAAGTATGACGCACTGATAACAGAGGCTGACAGTAAATTTGAAGCAAAGGAATGGAAGACGGCCAAGCTGAAATACCAGGAGGCATTGAAGGTTATACACGACGGATACCCAACGAGTCAGATCACCAAGATCAATGCAGAGCTTCAAAAAGATATGCTGGAGCAGGAAAAAAGAGAGAAGTACGATGCGTTGATCGCTAAAGCA
>JAAZYJ010000157.1 GCA_014239715.1 Flavobacteriales bacterium | reverse complement strand
ATTAAATTCTGCAAAACACTGTTTACAGCGTTTACCATTATCATCATCGGGCTCGCTTTAATGCCAGGTCTTGTAAGCCCAGATCAAGGTCCTCCTGAGTTGTGGTTGCAAGATCAGGAAAACGATGCATCTCAAATGGATGCAACTGTTCTCAGTGAACAGGGAATTGAGGAGGAACTGGCTCGAATACAGGCCGCGTTTGAAGAGGAGGAGGTGCTGGAGGAATTTATACCCTCAGAACCGCTTTCCGCAGACATAGCAGTCAGTTTTCCATCAGATATTTAAATACTAATAGAGAATTAATATGAACAGTAAAAATCTTTCAAAAGAATTCATTTATCAAGGATTGGCGTTGCTTCTGTCCATTATTTTGGTTCACGCATTTTATGTTTCAGTTGTGCGACCTGAGGCACAAGCTACTATCCAAGAACAACAAGCTATGATTGCCGAGGACATCAACTATGTTCCAGAACGATCTTTGTATGTGATCATTCGGGATTTTGAGCAAGAAGCCTGTTTTATATTGATGCTTTGGGCATTTGCAATCATGACGATGAAAGGACAAGTAGCAGTTAATGAAAGGAAATTACTGCAAGAAGATCTTATCCCCCTACACCAGGGCGAGAGAATCACTCCGGAAGACACCACAGGATATTTGAGGCAATTGGATAATCTGTCTGAAAGCAAGCAAAGTCTATTGCTACCCAGGATTTTGATCAATGCTTTGAATCGTTTTGCAACAACTAAAAATGTGCAAGATGTATCAATTTCTGCACATACAATGGTTGAATCAGAAGCTGACCGATTGGAATCTGAGCTTTCCATGATCCGTTACATTGCTTGGGCGATTCCCTCAATTGGATTTATTGGTACCGTTCGCGGTATCGGAGCTGCCCTCTCACTGGCCCATCGAGCTGTTGATGGCGACATCAGCGGGGTTACACAAAATCTAGGTATTGCCTTTAATTCAACTTTTATTGCCCTACTGATCAGCATTGTGATCATGTTTTTAGTGCATCAATTGCAATTGTTGCAGGAGAGACAAATTTTTGAAACTGAAAATTACTGTGATCAGAATTTAATTACACACCTTAAAGGAGAATAGGATCTCCTATCATGGCTAGACGTAGACGACAGTTCAGTGTCTTTAATTTATCTTTTCTTGATGTTATTTCCTGCGGTTTTGGAGCTGTCATTTTGTTTTTTATGATCATCAATTCCCAAGTGAAAGTTAGAAGTCTGCAAGCCAGCGAAACTTTGCAAAACGAAACGGAATTTTTAGAGGAAGAGATTTTTGATGAACAAAAAAGAATGGTCAGAATCAAAAATGAAATAGATAAAACCGAAAAAGAAGATGTAGTTATCAAGGGTAATGTACAACTCCTTCTTGAAACCATAGAGAAACTAATTGAGGAGGTTGCTGAATACGAAAATACAACTCTATCGGCAACCGATAGCATAGAACAGCTCCAGTCAGAGGTAGAACAGCTAGAAGAGGCTAATAAGAGGATGGCAGCACAGTCAGAACTGGAGAAAACAGAACCAGGGGAATTGCTTAGAGAATACGTGGGCGAAGGAGATATACAGTATTTAACAGAACTAAAACTGGGTGGCAGCCATGTCTTGATACTGGTTGATGCTTCATCCAGTATGCTCTGGCGTACCTACGTAAACGTCATTCGCTATAGAAATATGAAGGACGAACAGAAAGTCAAGGCTCCAAAGTGGAGGCAGACAGTCAACAGTGTTGATTGGCTAACAACTCGATTGACTGAAGGCACAAAATTTCAAATATACGCCTTTAATGAAACAGCCCAAAGTGTGGTTGAAGAAACCGATGGTACTTGGCTTGAAGTCACCGATGGTTCGACAATCAGCACAGCTGTCAACAATTTACGGGGCAAAGTTCCCCAAAAAGGGACCAGTTTAATTAATGCATTTGAAGCCATCCAAAATCTGGATCCTACACCAGATAATATTTTCTTACTCACCGACGGTCTACCCACACAAGGAAAACGTTCACCCTCAAGAGAAACCATGGTGAGACCAGAACAAAGAGCGAAATATTTTGATCAGGCATTACGCGCATTACCACCCACGCCGGTTAATGTCTTATTGTTCCCGATGGACGGAGACCCATTTGCCGCTGAGGCATATTGGTCGCTTGCAATTCGATCTAAAGGCAGCTTTATGGCACCATCTGGGGATTGGCCATAATGAAAAAAAGACGCAACATGGAAACCTTTAACCTCTCGTTT
>JAAZYJ010000297.1 GCA_014239715.1 Flavobacteriales bacterium | reverse complement strand
TACGAAGCGCTTGATCAATGGGAAAAGGCTATTTCTTATTACGAGAGGATAAAAAATGAATTTCCAGAAAGCGACGAGGCACTTTCTGCAGACAAATACATCGTAAAAGCGAAGGCTAACAACACTTCCAGTTAATGGCGACAGCCGGAAAAAATTTATCCGAATACAACAAAGAAAATATTCCTGACGCTTCGAATATGCGTTTTGGAATTGTCGTTTCCGAATGGAATGATGGCATCACTTCGAGACTTTTAGATGGAGCAATTAAGGGCCTTACAGACAATGGATGTCTAGATGAGAACATTATGGTTGAGCGAGTGCCCGGGACCTTTGAGCTGCCTCTTGGTGCTCAGTTCATACTGGAAGCCAAAGAAGTTGACGGAATTATTTGCGTCGGAAGTGTAATCGAAGGAGAGACACGACATTTTGATTTTGTTTGTGAGGGGGCCACAATGGGCATAAAGGATGTTTCATTAAAACACAACAAGCCGGTTATTTTTTGTGTACTCACGGACAAGAATAAACAACAGGCAATGGATCGCTCGGGCGGGAAACATGGCAATAAAGGAACTGAGGCAGCCCTTGCAGCAATAAAAATGATTGAGCTCAAAAATCGTTTACTGCCCCAACGAAAATCTGCCGGATACAACAAATGATCAATTATTCTTTGATCAGCTTTCCACCTGCAATCATTTGACCGGACGCATCGAATAATTTGAGCAAATAGAACCCGGCATCCCAAGCGCTGATCTGCACATCAACTTGATCTCCCTGAATTCTGCCTACGGTCTTGAACAGTTTACCTTCGATGTTATAGATGTGCAATGTACATTCATCACCGAAGCTTGCATCAAATTGAATAGAAATTTTATCTTTTCCGGGGTTCGGAAATATATTCATCAGATCAGGTCTCTCGCTTTCATTGATCGTATTGTGAAGATCACTGACCTTGTAGATCACTCCATCGTACAAGCTAGCCACATAAACCTCTCCCAGATGATCTTCTCCGAAAGAACTAAAATTTCCGGAAAATGTACCATGGTTCACAGATGCCCATGAACTTCCCGTCCAATACAATGTATAGATCCAGGGTTCACAGAAATCAGAGAACAAATAGTGGCCGTTCAGGTTAGGGTATTGCGCTCCCCTATATACAAATCCTCCCGTTACTGAGCATCCATTTGGAGGTGCGCCGGATTGAGAATATTCATAAGCAGGCCATGCATAGTCCCCTGACGAAGAAGAGCATCCCGACATGTTGTAAGTAGCGCTAGCCTCGTAACATCGCCAGCCATAGTTTTCTCCTCCGCTGCTTATTGCGGATTGGTGATCGATCTCCTCCCAAGCATTTTGACCAACATCGCCCATCCATAGATCGCCCGTTGTTCGGTCAAAGCTAAATTTCCATGGATTCCTTAATCCATATGCCCATATCTCGTCGAGCCAGCCGGCAGTGCTAACGAATGGATTGCTTGCAGGAATACCGTACGGGGCACCTCCATCTACATCAATTCGCAGCATTTTTCCTAAAAGCTCGGTGGGATCCTGAGACCTTCCGCCTGGATCCCCTGCACTACCCCCGTCACCCATACCGATGTACAGATAGCTATCGGGGCCAAATTTGATACAACCTCCATTGTGGTTAGAATAAGGTTGTGAGATCGTAAGAATCGGAAATTCACTTGTGTTATCCGCCACATCAGGATCACTGGCACTTACTGTAAAACGTGAAATCTGTCCGTCTCCACTATTGTCTGTATAATGGACGTAGAAGTAACCATTTGATGAATAATTAGGGTGAAATGCCAAACCAAGTAGCCCTTGCTCACTCGAACCGTCGTTAACAATGGTCTTTATGTCTAAGAAAAGTGTAGAATTAACAGCTCCCGAGGGTTGTACAATGCTTATCTCTCCGGCCTGCTCAACAATGAAGAGTCGGTCATCAGCAGCATTGGCAATATCAATTGGTCTGTCAAAGCCGGTCGCAAAAGACGTTAAAGCAATTTGAGGTTGGCAGTAAAACATAGTGTGTAGAAACACACCTAATAACATAGTTAAGATCTTGTTCATAGTCTAATTGAATAAAAAAACAATATAAGAATATTGTATGATACCGGATTCCGGTCATTACGCCAATGGGCATGCTTATGCACATCGAACGTAAATATTCATAGAATGCTCCCGAGTCTATTTTTCAAGAATGCGACTGATCTGTGGCTTAAAGTATAAATCGCTTTTCATCACTTTTCCATCTTCCCGATAGATCGGTTTGCCGTCTACATCCAGCTTGCTCATATTGCTGCGTTGTATTTCTTCAAAAACCTCTGCTATTTTATGCTGAAGTCCATGCTTTAGAATTGTACCACACAAAATGTACAACTGATCTCCTAAAGCATCCGCTATTTCAATGATATCGCCAGCTTTTGCAGCATCCAGATACTCCTCGTTCTCCTCTCGCATCAAATTGTATCGAAGCATGTAATCCTCTTTGCTTAGCTCAGCGGTTTGTTCATAGTTATTTCCTATGCCAAAAGCATCGTGAAAATCTTCCACATGAGCAATCGTATCAGCCAGACTCAAATTCTTTGTTTTTGTTTCATTCATGCCATTCATTTTTCTTTCAATAAAGATAATTGTGAATGCTATTTGAATGTGTTAATCATGGTTAACAATTTTTAACATGAGATGCTTACTTTTGAACAATTTTAATAGTGATTTTTGCCTTTGGTAAAAACAGAGCAAAATTTAAAGATGTTCAGAATGGAAAATGACGATGTAAAAGCTATGCCCGAAGAGGAAACGATCCAGCAACAATCCGGCACTGCACCAGATATACATGCACTAAATGAAAAAATTCAGAAAGAAAGTGCTTTTATCGACCTCCTTACGATGGAGATGAGTAAAATAATTGTTGGTCAGGACCATATGATCAACAGTCTATTGATCGCTTTATTGTCTGATGGGCATATTTTACTGGAAGGTGTTCCGGGTCTAGCTAAAACCCTAGCTATCACCACCTTATCTACTGCTATAGATGTAGATTTCAGCCGAGTTCAATTCACGCCGGATTTACTTCCAGCAGATTTGATCGGGACAATGATCTACAATCAAAAGAAAGAAGAATTTACGGTTAAGAAGGGACCTGTTTTTGCCAATTTTATATTGGCAGATGAGATCAACAGGGCACCGGCAAAAGTACAAAGTGCACTGCTCGAAGCAATGCAGGAACGGCAAATTACACTAGCTGAAACGACACATGCATTACCGGAACCATTTTTAGTTCTTGCCACGCAGAATCCGATAGAGCAAGAAGGAACATATCCCCTTCCGGAAGCTCAGGTGGATCGATTCATGCTGAAAGTCGTTCTTGATTACCCCAAGAAAGAAGAAGAGAAGCTCATTGTAAGGCACAATATTTCGTCTGCCGGGTTTCCCGACACGAACAAGGTGATCAGCTCGAAACAAATTATAAAGGCCCGTAAAGTAGTTCGAGAGATATATCTGGATGAAAAAATAGAGCAATACATCATTGACATAGTTCATTGTACACGGTCACCACAGGAATTTGGGTTAGCTGATCTTGATCCGTTGATCGATTTTGGAGGATCGCCCAGGGCCAGTATTAGCTTGGCAATCGCTGCAAAATCGTACGCTTTCATCCAAAGACGAGGTTATGTTATTCCTGAGGATGTAAGGGCTGTATGCCGAGATGTGCTTAGACACAGGATCGGGCTATCATACGAAGCTGAAGCAGAGAATGTGTCTGTTGAGACTATAATTGATAAGATCCTTAACCGGATCGATGTTCCGTAGGTTTTAATTTCTTTCGATGGATGCAAAGGAGTTATTAAAAAAGGTTAGGATCATTGAGCTGAAAACCAAGGGATTGTCCTCTCAAGTGTTTTCCGGAGAGTACCACTCTGCCTTCAAAGGAAGAGGAATGGCTTTCAGTGAAGTACGTGAGTACATGCCCGGAGATGAAATCCGAACCATCGATTGGAATGTAACTGCCAGGTTCAACCATCCCTACGTGAAGGTTTTTCACGAAGAAAGAGAAATGACAGTAATGCTGATCATTGACATTTCAGGTTCATCCAGCTTTGGCACAAGAACACAGCTCAAAAGAGAGCTGATCGCTGAAATCGCAGCTGTAATTTCCTTCTCAGCTATTCAGAACAATGATAAGATCGGTGTGATCCTGTTTGCCGATAAGCCGGAGCTATATATCCCGCCTAAGAAGGGCAAGAAACACATCCTTCGAATAATTAGAGAGCTGATCGAATTCACTCCAACTACCAAAGAGACCAACATCGGAATAACCTTAGATTATTTTAACAATGTGATCAAGAAAAGAAGCATTGTCTTTTTGATCAGTGATTTTCTGGACCACAGCTTCGAAGATCAGCTGAAGATCACCAATAGAAAGCATGACCTAGTAGCCCTACAAATTACGGATGATGCGGAATATAAGCTCCCTAAAGTTGGTTGGATACAGATGGAAGACCTTGAATCCGGCAACTTAAAGTGGGTCTATACGAATGCGGCTAAAGTGAGAAAGCGATATGCCGATCAGGGACATGCTCACGATCGTTATTTAAAAGAAACATTTCGAAGATCCGGAGTTGATTTTGCAAAAGTTGCAACCGGAGAATCGTATGTAAAGCCACTTATGAATCTTTTTAAGAACAGATGACCAGAGGAACGATCATATTTTTCCTTTGTT
>JAAZYJ010000159.1 GCA_014239715.1 Flavobacteriales bacterium | reverse complement strand
CGGATTATCTTGATCAATTTCCCTTCTGGCATCAACGGCTTGCATAATGGTATCACCGAATGGAGATTTCATCCTATCCGCTTTAAAAAATGCACGCTCATATTTTATTTTTCCTTTATCCGGATCTCCAGACAAAAATGCCCTATCCCCCTCCTCGAGTTTTCTGGTTATACTTGAATAATCAGTCCGATTGGAAACACAATCAGCCGTGAAATTTGTCAACCAAGCGAAAAACACGGTCATTACCAACACAAGAGTTGTTGCCAGCCTTGCCCAAGCCCCTATCAATATAGCTAATCCGAGAAGTACTTCTGCCCCACTGATCAGGATCGATAAGAGTAACGAATAATGTTCAAAAACAGCCCAACCTTCACCTAGTGACTGGGGTCGGAAATACTCTTCCAGTTTGAAACCGAAGCCAATTGTGTCATTTGCTTTTATCAGGCCGGATACAATGAATAACGCACCGACAATGATCCTGGATAATTTCACGGCTGAATTCTCTCCACCTTTACCGACAAACAGCATGATCCCCAAAACAAATGAGCTACCGGTCATCATCCAGTAGATGTTAAAATCATCAACTACATCGGGGGATCGAAACCCAAAAAAGACGAGAATAAAAGCGACCAAGATATAGATCAGGCCCTGTACACCAAAAAGTGACTTTATTCTACTCATTTCAGCACAATTAATTTAAATCTAAAGTAACTAATGGTCATATCCTGCAATTTTAACCTTCTTTTAACTTCTCCTCCATCATCAAGATCATCGCGAACATGGAGTAATTTAGCATGTCCATATAGTTGGCATCTATACCCTCTGAAATAATTGTAGCTCCCTCATTATCCTCGATCTGCTTTACACGAAGTATCTTCATTAAGATCAAATCCACCAAAGATGACACCCTCATTTCCCGCCAGGCTTCTCCGTAATCATGATTTTTTTTAAGCATCAAGTCTCGTGTTTGACCGAGATGTTTCGAATACAACGAATCTACATAGTTGGGCTCCAGTTCCAGCTCCTCTGCATCCGACAACTCTAATTGGATCAACGACATTACGCAATAATTTACAATCCCAATAAATTCATCTTCAATGCCCTCTCCAACCTTATTTACACCTGTCTGCTGAATCGTCCTGATCCGATTTGCCTTTATAAATATTTGGTCTGTTAAGGAGCTTGTCCTAAGTATCCTCCAGGCTGTTCCGTAATCTTTGGTTTTCTTAATAAAAATGTCTCTACATTTGTCCGCAACCTGGTTGTATTGATCGACTGTTTTATTCATTAAATCCCTAAAATAAATGGGTTCGAAAGATATGATTTTTTACCCAAAAAACGTGATAACCTGCAAGGGCAAAAAAATTGACTTGAGTGTGCCGAAAATCATGGGCATCATTAATGTCACTCCTGACTCGTTTTACTCAAAAAGCAGATACGAGGTGCATCAAGTACTTACAACTTGTGAAAGTATGCTCAAAGACGGTGCTATGTTCGTGGATGTAGGTGGCTATTCATCGAGGCCCGGAGCTGATCATATTACGGTTGATGAGGAAAAAAGAAGAACTATACCTATAATTGAATCTATAGCGAAAGAATTCCCAGAGCTGATCATATCAATCGACACATTCCGATCTGTTGTTGCAGCTTCAGCGCTTGACGCTGGGGCATCGATCATCAATGACATTTCCGGTGGTGAATTGGATGAGGCCATGTTTGAATTGGTAGCCTCAAGAGATGTTCCATACATTCTTACACATATGAAAGGAACTCCTCAGGATATGCAGCTGGATCCTTCTTACGAGGAAATAACCCATGAGATCTTGACATCGTTGAGGAATCGGCTAACAATTCTGCAGACTATGAATGTTAGCGAAGTGATCATTGATCCAGGATTTGGGTTTGGCAAGACCTTAGACCAAAACTATCAGCTTCTCTCGGAGCTAAGTCAATTCCAAGACTTGAAAGTTCCAATACTTGTAGGTGTCTCGCGCAAATCAATGATCTATAAACTGCTCGATTCCAGTCCGGAAGAAGCACTGAACGGCACCTCGGTGCTACACACCATTTCATTACAAAAAGGCGCCCAGATCCTGAGAGTGCATGACGTAAAAGATGCAGTCGAATGCATTAAGTTATGGTCTGCTTGTGCCAACTTGGATTAGCTTTACTGTAGATCGAACCTTGTTCATTGAGCCAATTAATTGCCTCACTTTGCGAGGTAAAAACTTTCGTTGGCTTAATTGGGTTATTGAATCGAACGTAAAAATTGGCAATCAGGCGCTGCGCCCTGTCCCTGACTAAGATTGCATCCGCAACAGTAAATTGATTCTGATCCGGTGAAGCAGCCCATTCACGTACTTCATTGTCAACAGACGAATTATGTCCAGCCTCAAAAAGGTGCAGGTACTTGTTGTCCTTTCCCCATCCCCTAACAACTTCCAATGAAGCATTTATATCATCCATTGTAATGTGCGCATCTTCTGAAACCTGATAGTGTAAAATATTATCAGCTCTCCAGACAAACGATATTCGCTCCATCACACATTTGTTGACAATGTTGTAGTGGTCGTTTTCTAACAAGTTCATGGCTTTTTAGCTTACGGATAATCCCTAATTAGGTTGCTATAATTTCAAATTATGACACAAATAATCCCATAATTGCATCAACCTATAGTCAAAAACGGCACCCGGCACGTATTCATCCCGGTATTGCAACACAATTTGATAAATTCATACCGGCAGCTGATTTTTACGTTACTTACCTTCGCTTTTTACAAAGTTTTTCATCTTTGCATTATGAAATTCAAAGCCTGGATAGCAGCATTTCGGCTCAGAACGCTTCCACTAGCGCTATCTTGTGTCATTACAGGTTCAGGAATTGCATGGCAGAAAGACTCGCTTAATTGGTCAATTTTAGGGTTAGCCTGCTTGACTACCGTTTTTCTTCAGATTCTTTCAAATTTAGCAAACGACTACGGTGATGGTGTAAAAGGTACAGACAACGATTCTAGGCTCGGTCCTGTCAGAGCTATCCAGTCCGGAATAATTTCGAAAAATGAAATGAGATTAGGAATCATTATATGTGCTCTGATCACATTAGCCTCAGGCATTTCATTATTGGTATTAGCGCTCAACGTGAACTGGATCTTTTACGTTATGCTTGCGATCGGGTTTCTTGGGATTGCCGCTGCAATAAAATACACGATAGGGAAAAATGCATTTGGTTATAAAGGACTTGGTGATTTATTTGTATTCATATTTTTTGGCATCGTAGGCGTGCTGGGAACATCTTTCCTCCAAGCAGGATCAATTGAGTGGATTGAGCTATTGCCAGCTGCATCTATTGGCTTATTGTGCACAGGTGTATTGAACCTAAACAATATGCGTGATCATAAGAACGACAGAGACAGTGGAAAGCACACCCTAGTTGTTGCAATCGGTTATCGTTCAGCCAAAGTATACCACGGAATTTTAACTTGCTTACCCGTTGTTCTCTTAGGTCTTTATATTCTATCAACGGAAGACAATTACAACTGGACCTTTTTTGTTGCCCCTTTATTTATTGTTACAACAGCACTAATTCGAATTTTCAGAGTAACTGAGGCTCAGCGGCTTGACCGTGAACTGAAATTCCTTGCGCTTACCACTTTTTTCACTTCTGCACTGTTCATACTTGCAGTAACTATACAATGGTAAACAAATACCATGATCAGATTTCGGGGTCACCAGCTACATTCTGTTGATCACCGACCTCAAAGCTCAGTTTTGTTTTTACCTGCTCTTCCTCCAAACGCAAAGGCAGCTCCACTTTTAGCTTGTTGATAATTTGTTCACACACTTCCTTTTCCACCTTATACTGTTTCTTTGATTTGCTCAATACTACGTCTGCGAAAAAACCAAATATTCCTCCCTTGTGTAGTATGAGCAGCTCATCCGCATTCTCTACCTCAACTGTAATTTTGATCTCCATAATTGTATTGAATTGATGGCCAAAGCTACCTATATTTTTAAACCCATCTTTAAATATTTTATGCCAATTTTGTAAATTTCACTCACACTTGAAGCAACTGTAATAACTAAGTCAAAATATGTCGGATAGTCAGATCAGATTGGCCACAAACAATGAATATGAAGCCTTAATCCGTCTATTTCGGAATTGCGCTGAATTGATGATATCCAATGGTATTATTCAATGGACATATGACTACCCTGACAAGGGTGTTATAAGAAAAGATATGCAAAATGGGCATCTATGGATTCATGAAACGGGTAGTATAGTTAACGGAACTGTTACCATTAACAGTTTTGAGCATCCGGCATACAGCCAAGTAAATTGGCAGCATTCTAACTTTCAGGTCATTCACAGACTGGCAGTAGATCCAGGTTTTCAAAGGAAGGGTATTGCCAAAAAATTGATGCTGCATGCTGAGAACTATTGTTTGGAGCGAGGTTACGAGTCCATTCGATTGGATGCTTTTACTCAGAACTCCGGAAACCTACGATTTTACAACGACCTTAACTATCGACAAGTCGGACAGATTCGCTTTAACTCGCATCAGGAACCTTTCGCATGCTTTGAAAAACTTCTATGAATCTTATTCAGGTTTGCTATTATTTTAGTTATTTTATTCGTTGAATGAAAAACTTACTCACAGGTCTAGTATTCATCTCATCTTCGATTGTCTTTTCACAAAATGACAATTCCATGATCGACTCGCTTTTGTCAGAATTGGATGGCGCAAAAAATAAGCTTGACACGCTTGAAATTGCATTTGCACTTTGCGACAACCATGAAAAGTATGAAGAGCGAGTGATCTACGCAAAATTTGCTATCGAAATTAGCAAAACAATGCGCTCAGGAAAATACCTTGCATTGGCCTATCAAAATATGGCTGAATTGAATTCGGAAAATCATCTTATTGATGATGCTATATCTTGGAAGTTAATGGAAACCGAAATTTGGAAAAAATATAATTACAAGATAGAACTTGCCGATAGTTATTACGAGCTAGCCGAGTTAAATGAAAAAATGGGTTCTAGCTCGGAAGCACAGATTGCGTTCGAAAAAGCACTTGAGCTTTACGAGAAAGACAGCATATATAACGGCATTGTTAAAGTTAAGAACAGCTTAGGAAAACTCCATAAAAACCTCAACGACTTGGCCAATTCGTTGGAGTTTTATTTCGAGGTGCTCGACCTGGAAAGAAAGAAAGAAATGGATTCCCAAGAAGCAAACACACTGCTGAACATAGGGGAAATCTATAAGCTGCAAGGTGAATTTGATCTAGCACAGGACTTTTACCAAAAAGCGATCGAAAAATTCAGATACACTGATTCTCCATTAGGCATCGGAAAAACAACTAATAACCTCGGAAACATATATCGGCAGCAAGGTGATCTAAACCAGGCATTGGCATACTATAACAGTGCCTTGATACTATTCACCGAAGCAGGTAGTGAACCCTCTATAGCAAATGCCTATAACGATATCGGATTGGTAAAAGAATCTCAAAACAAATTAAAAGTAGCCCTTAGCAGCTTTAAAAAAGCGCTGGACCTGAAGCTAAAATGCAACCTCATCTATAGTGTACCAAGTACATACGGGAATATAGCGTCTGTGAATGGTAAGCTGGGAAATGACCAATACGCCGAAGACTATTTTCAGAAGGGAATACAAATGGCCAAAAAATATGGAATCCAAGAAGAGCTCGCCTACTTATACAAGAAGAAAGCTGCATACGAAGAGGAAAATGGTGATATGGCAGCGGCACTAACACTGTTTAAACAGTGTTTGGCATACGAAGACAGTGCGATGAAAAAGGAAAACTCAAGAAGAATTGCTGAACTCCAAACCATTTATGCACTAGGGGAAATTGAAGAGAAGAACGAGGTTTTGGAACTAAAGAACCAGCTGCTCACCAAGGATAAGCTGGACGAACGTAATAGAAAAGTACAACTGCAGGTGATCATCTATGGACTGCTTATCATCGTTATTTTAGTTGCCGTGCTACTGGCAAATAACTACAGAAAATTGCAGTACATTAAAAACATTACAACCCGTTTAAAAGAAACCAACCAAGAACTCACTGAAACGCTAATAAGTAAAGACGAAAAAGAGCTGCTTCTTAAAGAGATACACCACCGGGTAAAGAACAACCTTCAGGTAATAAGTAGTTTAATCCGACTGCAAGCTTCAAAGATCGAGAATCCAAAGGTTGAAGGCCTTTTTCAAGAATGTGAAGTGCGCGTGAAATCCATGGCTCTGGTACACGAAGAGCTTTATCGAACCGATGACCTCTCTAGCGTCAATTTAACCGAATACATCCGAAAATTGGGCAATGATCTGCTACAAGCCTACGTCATCGACAAAAACATTGGTTTTAAACATGATGTTGGCGTTAGTTTTATGGGTATAGATACACTCATTCCACTAGGTTTGATGATCAATGAAATTATCAGCAACAGTCTAAAACACGGGTTCAAAGACAATGAAACAAAAGATCCCGAGATCTATATCAACATACAGTTTACAGACTTGAAAGAATATGAAATGACTATTGGAGACAATGGAGCAGGTATGTCAGAAGACATTGATTTTGAATTTCCGGAATCCCTTGGTCTCGACCTTATTCTAACACTTGCAGAGCAGTTGGAGGGTACTGTTGAAAGATTATCTGAATTAGCGGGAACTCACTATCTGGTTAAATTCAAAGATCTAGATATCAGAGGAATTATTCATGAGTAGTTGCCTCAAAATGATAGTAAAAGTCCTACTTTGCAGGCACGTTACAAGTAAATAAGAATTTATCTACAGCACATGAAAGTACAGAATTACATTGAGGGAAAGTGGTACGATGGTGAAGACATTGAACTTGAGCTGCACCATGCCATAACAGGAGAACGGATTGGCAGTACCTCAAGCTTAGGTATTGACTATGTCTCAGTCCTTAATCATGCTAAAAATGTGGGTGGACCCGCCTTAAGGAAAATGACGTTTCAGGAGCGGGGAAGAATGTTAAAAGCTCTTGCTTTGCATCTAACCAGCATTAAAGAAAAGTTTTATTCTTTGAGTGCTGCTACCGGTGCAACGCGAATTGATTCCTGGATCGATATTGAAGGCGGAATTGGAAATCTATTCGCAAATGCCTCCTTACGCCGACAATTCCCTGATCTTCCGTATTATGTTGACGGAGTTGCTGCTCCCCTATCGAAGAACGGCTCTTTCATTGGACACCACATAATGGTTCCACGTCAAGGCGTTGCCATTCACATCAATGCATTCAATTTTCCAATATGGGGCATGCTTGAAAAAATTGCAGTAAACCTTATGGCAGGTGTCCCGGCTATTGTTAAACCATCGGAATTCACCTGTTACCTAACTGAACTGATGGTTAAGGAGATTGTCAATTCAAAGATCTTACCTGAAGGAGCACTCCAGTTGGTTTGTGGACTGGGAAGAGGCGTTATTGACCACGTTGATCACAATGACATCATTACCTTTACCGGGTCAGCGAAAACAGGGCAACTGCTCAAGGGCCTTCCTCATATTATTGAGAACTCTGTTCCTTTCAATCTTGAAGCCGACTCACTGAACGGATGTGTCCTCGGTGAAGATGCCCTTCCAGGCACTGCAGAATTTGATCTATTTATCAAAGAAGTACAAAAAGAAATAACCGTAAAGACAGGACAGAAGTGTACTGCAGTAAGAAGAATTCTGGTTCCCGAAAAATTGGTTGAAGATGTTCAACAAGCGCTTTCCAAGAGATTAGACAAAACTATAATAGGTGACCCATCACATGAAGGTGTTCGAATGGGATCTCTTGCAACCATGACACAGGTCTCTAGAGTGAAAGAAAATGTAACAAAACTGCTTGCTGAACAGGCCATCGTATATGGAGATTTAGAAAATTTCGAAGTTGTCGGTGCAGACAAAAGTAAGGGTGCCTTTTTCTCTCCAATTGTCATGCTGAACGACGATCCATTTAATAAGCTAGCGTCCCACAACATTGAGGCATTCGGTCCTGTTTCGACGATTATGCCTTACAAATCATTGTCTGCTGCCGTTGAGCTGATTAAAATGGGTAAGGGATCGTTGGTCACTTCAATAGTAACCGCTGACGACGAGCTTGCAAGAGAGTTTGTTACTGAAGCAGCTTGCTCCAACGGTCGGATCTTAGTGTTGAACGAAAGATGCGCAAAGGAAAGTACAGGGCACGGCTCACCAATGCCGTTATTAACACACGGTGGCCCGGGAAGGGCCGGTGGCGGTGAAGAAATGGGTGGAAAAAGAGGTGTGCTGCAT
>JAAZYJ010000310.1 GCA_014239715.1 Flavobacteriales bacterium | reverse complement strand
CTGTCACAACCTGAAATAACTGAAGCGGAGGCATCGGGTAGATTTACGGATATGCTGCACTATACAGGATGCCCGGGTTACATTGTACACATGACCTGTGAAGGTGCATTGAACGCGGTTCGGATCGCTACCCAAAGAAATCAGAGAGTGTTTGTCGAAACGTGCACGCAGTACTTAATGATCGACGCATCCTTATATGAAAGAGAAGACGGTGCGAAATGGGTAATGAGCCCACCGCTGAGAGAGAAAAAGGATCAGACAGCGCTATGGTCGGGGATCAATCAGGGACTGGTAAATGTGGTGGGTACTGATCACTGTCCGTTTACCCTGGAGCAGAAGGCGATGGGAAAAGACGATTTTTCCAAGATCCCGAACGGCCATCCGGCTGTAGAGCATCGCATGGAGTTCATGTATTCTGAAGGGGTGGCCAAGAACAAGATCTCTTTGACCAAATTTGTAGAGCTCACGTCGACCAATGCCGCCAAGATCTTCGGCATGTACCCACGAAAAGGAACGATCGCAGTCGGAACAGACGCGGATCTGGTAGTTTTTGACCCGAATAGGAAACATACGATCTCAGCAGAAACACATCACATGAACTGCGATTATTCAGGCTACGAAGGACTGGAGGTCACGGGAAAAACAGAGACAGTATTGCTTAGAGGACAAATTGCCATTGAAAATGAGGAGTGCAAGCTTCAACCGGGCTACGGACAATTTATCAGAAGGGGAAGGACCTCATTGACCATTTAAACAGTGATGAAATCAAGAAATTAGAATGATCCATTCAACTAGAAATTATGAGTAGAAAAGTAAAATCAGGATTAATACAAATGAGCCTTCCAATATCTGAAGGGGAGGGAACAATACAAGAGATCTGTGATGCAATGTATGAAAAACACTTGCCTTACATACATGATGCAGGCAAAAAGGGTGTGCAGATCCTCTGTCTGCAGGAAATATTCAACACCACGTATTTCTGCCCGGGGCAGGATAAGGCATGGTATGCGTCTGCAGAGGCAGTGCCCGGGCCTACCACAGAAAAGCTACAAGCAATCGCCAAACAATACGATATGGTAATTGTTGCGTCGTTATACGAAAAGGAAGCGCCCGGCATACTCTACAACACAGCGGCTGTAATAGACGCTGATGGAAGCTATTTGGGGAAATACAGAAAAAATCACATTCCACACACAACGGGATTCTGGGAGAAGTTCTTCTTCAAACCCGGTAATTTAGGATACCCGGTTTTTCAGACCAAGTATGCAAAAGTAGGGGTGTATATCTGCTACGACCGGCACTTTCCGGACGGAGCAAGGGCGCTTGGACTGAACGGGGCTGAAATTGTTTACAATCCGTCTGCAACGGTTGCCGGCCTAAGCGAGTATTTATGGAAACTGGAACAACCCGCACACGCTGCGGCCAATGGATATTTCATGGGATGCATCAATCGGGTTGGTGAGGAAAAACCCTGGAATCTGGGCAAATTTTATGGTCAATCTTATTTTGTGGATCCGAGAGGACAGATTTTCTCAGAAGCTTCTAGAGATGACGATGAGCTGCTCATTGCTGAATTTGACCTTGATATGATCGAGGAAGTGAGGTCTACCTGGCAATTCTATCGTGACAGAAGACCGGAAACATACGGTAGATTAACAGACCTGTAGAGAAACAGATATAGATTAATTCCTCAATAAGGAAACACATATGGCTGAATACCAAAGACCAAAAGACGAAAAAGAGTTTGCACAGAACTTCAAGCTCAAAAAACCTTTAATGAAGGAAACTGAGGCGCATTACGAAAGCTCCAGATGTTTGTTCTGCTATGATGCACCGTGTATGAATGCTTGCCCAACGAGCATAGATATTCCGTTGTTTATCAAACAGATCAACACAGGGAATACGAGTGGGGCGGCAAAGACCATCTACGATTCTAATTGGCTCGGAAATGCGTGTGGTACAGTTTGCCCTACGGGGGTGTTATGTGAAGGGGCCTGTGTTTATGACAATCAGGATGTACCGGTGCTTCAGATCGGTCGATTGCAAAACTTCGCAACCCAATCTGTGATCGCCACTAAACAAAAACTGTATAAACCGGGAGCTCCTAACGGAAAGAAGATTGCAATTATTGGAGCCGGCCCTGCAGGGATCGCATGTGCTTGTGAGCTTCGTGTTTTGGGTTATGAGGCAGACATATTTGAAGCGAAAAGTAAACCTTCGGGCTTGACAGTATATGGGATCGCCCCGTATAAGATTACCAATGAGGAAGTGCTGGACGAGATCGCTTACTTACAAGATCAGCTTGGCTTTTCCATCAAATACAATACAGCGGTCACGTCGAAACAAGATATTGAGAAGCTGCAACAGGACTACGATGCACTATTTTTAGGTGTCGGACTGGGAAAAACGGCAGAGCTTGCTATGCCGGGTGAAGACAAAGAGGGCGTATATGGCGCGGTGGAGTTCATTGAGGATCTCAGAATGAACCATCATGCTACTTATGTCGGCAATAAGGTAGTAGTTATCGGAGGTGGCAACACAGCTATGGATGCCGCTTCAGAATCAGCCAGGATGGGTGCAACAACCGTGACGTTGGCCTACAGAAGAGGGAAAGAGGAGATGGGGGCTTACGGCTTCGAATATACGATGGCTGTTGGAGCAGGTGTAGATGGCTTGTTCAATGCACAGCCTCTTGAGATTCTTGGAAATGAGAAAGTAAACGGGGTCAGATTCATCAGAACGGAAGTGGTTGACGGAAAACTGGAAGAGATAACAGGTAGTGACTTCATAGTTGAGTGTGACATGGTTATTAAAGCAACCGGTCAGGCAAAGCAAGGAAGCTTTTATGGTCTTATCGACGATCTCGACCTGGATGAAGGAACGAGGATTATAGTCAGCAGCTCCACTTTCCAGACATCAAACCCTAGGTATTTTGCTGGTGGCGACGCCGTCAATGGAGGAGCAGAAGTTGTAAATGCTGCTGATGATGGGAAGAAAGCAGCTCATGGAATTCACAATTATTTAAAAGACTAAAATATGATTGATCTATCTATCGATTTCGCCGGGATAAAATCTCCGAATCCATTTTGGTTGGCCTCAGCCCCTCCAACCAATTCCGGATACCAGGTAATGAAGGCTTTTGATGCCGGGTGGGGTGGTGCAGTCTGGAAAACACTTGGAATGCCGACCATCAACGTTTCCAGCAGATATGGCACACTCAACTATAAAGACAACCGGATGATCGGGTTTAATAATATAGAGCTGATCTCCGACCGCCCTCTTGAAGATAATCTCAGGGAGATCGAGGAGGTAAAAAAATACTACCCGGATCATGCCGTGATCGCTTCCTTAATGGTTGATACCCGAAAGGAATGGGAGGACATAATAAAAATGGTAGAAGATGCAGGTGCGGATGGAATAGAGCTGAATTTCGGTTGTCCGCACGGCATGTGTGAACGGGGAATGGGATCTGCCGTTGGTCAGGAGCCAGAAGTTCTTAAAACCATTGTTGGCTGGGTGATGGACGCGGCAAAAATACCTGTTATCACTAAGCTAAGCCCCAACATTTCTCACATCATTGATCCGGGGCTGGCCGCCATTCAAGGAGGAACTGATTCAATTTCGTTGATCAACACTGTAAAGAGCATTATTGGGATCGATCTGGATTCTTATGCTCCTTATCCCGTAGTGGATGGAAAGGGAACGAATGGTGGATATTGCGGACCGGCAGTTAAACCGATCGCCATGCATATGCTGAAAGAACTGGCGCAACATCCTGAAATTAACAAAGTGCCTATAAGCGGGATAGGAGGTATAGAAAGCTGGAGAGATGTTGTAGAGTATATTCTCCTGGGAGCTACATCAATACAGGTATGTACAGCAGTAATGCATTATGGATTTGGAATTGTTCGGGAAATGGAAGCCGGCCTGATTCAATTTATGGAAGATAAAGGGTATAACACGATCTATGATTTTGTAGGAAAAGCTCTTCCAAACGTAACTGAATGGAAACACCTGAACCTGAAACATGTGGTTAAGGCAGATATAAATAAAGAAAAGTGCATCGGCTGTGAGCTGTGTTATATTGCCTGTGATGACGGAGCTCATCAGGCAATTCGATTGGATGACACTGGTGAGTCAAGAATTCCGGAAGTGATCGAGGAAAATTGTGTGGGATGCAATTTGTGCGCCTTGGTTTGCCCTGTTGAAGATTGCATTACCATGGTGAAAAAAGACGATGGAACGCAACATGAAACTTGGCATCAATTAACGGAAAATGATCAAATTCCAAATACCTTTAACGACGACAGAGCGGGAGGCAAAGGACACTTTGTTCCGACTCCTGCTGATGCGTTGAAAGTAAAAAAGAATCCTTGGAAAAAAACAAACTGATGCTGTTGAACCTGTCCAATTCGGAAAAATGGACGAATATAAATTAAGTGATGGATGAATTTATGTTGATGGCCATAGAAGAGGCCAAGAGCGGACTTTCAGAAGGCGGAATACCGATCGGTTCTGTTCTGGTCAAAGAAGGAAAGCTAGTTGCAAAAGGTCGCAACAAAAGGGTTCAGGAGAAAAATCCGATCCTACATGGTGAGATGGATTGTTTGAACAATGCCGGGCGAATTGGAAGCTATCGCAATACGGTGATCTATTCTACATTGATGCCTTGCTACATGTGTGCCGGTACTATTGTTCAGTTTAAGATTCCAAAAGTTGTCGTGGGAGAGTCAAGAACATTTAGTGGTGCGCGTGAATTCATGGAGCGCCATGGTGTTGAGGTAATTGACCTGGATGATCCGGGGTGTGTGAAGATGATGTCCGATTTTATCGCAAACAATTCGGAACTCTGGAATGAAGATATCGGAGAATAATGTAAAAAATAAAAAGGAGGAACGTGCATCCTGCAGCTCCCCCTTTTTTACCTAACTACCAGCACCACCTGGTTACTATTAAACGTGTTATACTACTAACTTCTTTAGAAAACCGGACAGTACAGTTTTCTTACTTTCTTGTTTTTCTTCTTACAAGGCAGATATGCGGTGTAAGAAAGCTCGTGAGAGCCTAATGTCTGCTTTAATATCCCTGATGTGGTAACATCGTAGGAGTATGCGAATTTGAACTTATCTGTCTCGATCCCGGCCAATACGATAAAGCTGTCTTTGTTTCGGTACCATCCGCCAACAACCAGCTCCCTCATTCTCAGGTAAAGGCCCATGTTCACTTGTGTAAATTCGTTTTGTTGGGTAACCATGATGTTCGGAGAGATCGCCCGATCTTTCTTCCACATTTTACCCAAAGGGATGTTTGCCCCTGCATGAAAAGTGTATTTTCTAGGTAATGAAGTAGCGTATCGGTCAAGCAGCCCCTCTGCAGGTTCTGTCAGGTGATCTACCACAAACCCTCCGAAGAAGTAATCAGTAAAGATCATGGCCCCTGCTGAAAAGTCAAAATAGTTGACCGGCTCACCGAATGATTGTTGAGTTTCGTAAATAACCCCTTCTCTGGCATCGATCATATCACCGAATATCAAACGGTTCCAGTCGATGCTTTTATTCACGAAAGTGGCTTTACCACCGAGCTTTACGGTGACGCTCTTGCTGATCTGATACTGATAGGCGTAAACCGCACTGGCAGCTGTGGTCTTTAATCGCCCGCTTCCCGCACGATCGTGTAATACGTTAAATCCAACACCGCCCTTTAGCTTTTCGGAGTATTGGTCGAAAGAAGTGCTGTAAGTGGTATATGCGTCCTTGATCCCAGGCCATTGGTTGCGGTAGTTCATCGTTACCGTAGGACAACCTCTGACTCCTGCAAGAGCGGGATTCAGATAAATGGGATTGGCATAGAACTGAGTGAAATGAGCATCCTGTGCTACGCTGGTCAGTGTGACCAGTAGTGCGATGAATGTTGTTAGTAGTGACCTCATTTTGGTGTTTGTTTAGGTTCTATTCAAATGTACGTTGACCGGGCCCGGTATTGAAGCCCTAATTTCCCAAGTAGACCAATCGGTTTCCAAGTGAACCACAAGGGCGTATAAAGTGAAAAAGCCCCTGTTTCGGGGCTTTTTCCATAATGGACAGGCATTCGACTTAGTTTATAATAGGCAATTATCTGAGTAAAGCTACTGTTCCTGCACTGGAAATGTTTTCGTTGGTTTCAAGGTCATAGGCAGTTACATTGTATACATATGATCCCTGCTGAGCTGTGCTTCCTTGATAGGTTCCGTCCCAGTGGGTGTTGATGTCTGTACTTTCGAAGATCTTCTCTCCCCATCGGTTGAATACCTCAAGGTGAAAATCTCTTACGTTAATTCCTTTGGCTCCGAATTGATCGTTGATCCCGTCTGCATCAGGAGTAAAAGCAGTAGGCATGAACAATGAAGTTGTCTTTTTAAGACCGGCTGTATTTGAAACACTGATAATTGATGTTTGGTTGGCTTTGTGAGCAACAACTCTATACATTACAGTTCCTTGCTCTGTTGAGCCTACAGACTGGCTGAAAACACCATTTACCATAAGCAGTATGAGTGAAAGAAGTACAATTGCAATCTGAATTACCTCTTTTTGTATGTCATTAACTTTATTCACGACTTGTAGTTTTTGGTTAGGCAATTATACTTCGATAATACCTGCTTGTAAAGCGTGAATTTCCAAATGTTGAGAAGTGTTTTCTTAAGGTTGTTTTAGGGTTTCCAACTGATTGATCTTAAGAATGAAACGTTGGGAAACCCAAATGCAACAAAAAACCCCAAAACCAAGAGGAATTGGGGTAGAATCTACTGCAGTTTATACCTAAAAGCCAACTATTGTCTGCAAAATTGAGCCTTTTACAATCTTTATGGTCTCCCACTGATTGAACTCATTGAGCACCTGTATTTCATAATAATCAACCCCATCTTTCCATCCTTTATAAGGCGTCCACTCCAGACTACCCTGATTTTCGCTGATCTTCGTTGATTTTAACAAGATGGAGGTTCCCTGTGTTCCGGCCACATTAGTCTCCTGACAGCCATTTACTACCTGGATCTTGTAAAAGTATCTTTCGTTAAAAACATCAACCGATTCGTCATTCAGTCCATTTACACCTTCAGGAACCATTCCGATCGGCATGAAATCCGTGCCATCGTTAGATCGCAATATTTGATAATAATCTACGTAACCAGAGCCAATTTCCGGTATAGTCCATTCTACCCATACAGATTGGTCATCAACGACTGTTGCTCTTATTACGTTTGAGATCTGCTTGTCGCTGATCCCTTGTGCCTTAATGGCTGCCGTATCACTCCAGGAAACTATTGGGTTTCCGCAAACATTATTGGCAAATACACGGTAAGTATAACCCATTTTACAATAAACAGATGTATCTGTATATGCAGTGTCAGAAGATGGCAATGATGCGATAAAAACTCCCGTCGTATCTTGCTCTTCGTATCTGAACAGTTAATAAGAACCAACTGAACAACCTG
>JAAZYJ010000161.1 GCA_014239715.1 Flavobacteriales bacterium | reverse complement strand
GCTTGCGCTGAGATGTCGGTGAAGTAATTGATCTGATCAATGTGCTCACTTATTTCGTAGTATGTGTAATGCAGAATGTCTCCGAGAATGTGTTTTGAAGTTGCACCATTGTTCATGCGGTAAAAGTCATGAGGATTGATTCCTCCCCATTTTCCTTTGGTCGTATCCCACAGCCTCAATTTTCTGTCCGGGTACCATCCGCCATGCCTGATCCATTTTCCACAAAAATGATTTAATCTGTTCATCGAGTACCCGTCGTGGGTCCAATTGGTCTTAACTGATAGAATTGACGCTACAAGCTGCTCATCCAGAGCTTCATCCGCATCCAAAGAAAGCACGTACTGATGCTTTGCTTGTGTTATTGCCCAGTTCTTCTGTTCAATGTGCCCGTCAAAAGAATGCTGGATAAAACGGGCACCTTTTTCTTTGCAAATTGCTTCCGTACCATCTGTTGAGAAAGAATCAACAACGACGACCTCGTCGGCAACTTTTTGAACTGAATCAAGACACCGCCCTATATTATTCTCCTCATTGAACGTGATAATAACAACGGATATTTGAACGGATTTGCTCATTGGTTGGCCAAAGTTACGGAAATCGAATTAGCTTTGCGTTGTATGAAAATCAGCGGTTTCACATTTGTAAAAAATGCGGGTAAGCTCTACATTCCTGCCAGAGAGGCGATCCTTTCTGTATTGCCAATATGTGATGAGTTTGTGATTGCTGTAGGCGACAATGATACTGATGATCCTACTATGGACATCATCAACAGCATTGGTTCAGATAAGATTAAGGTGATACATACAGAATGGGATGCCGAAACTTACACACGAAATACGGAATTTGCTCGGCAAACTGATATTGCCAAGGCTTCCTGTACAGGAGATTGGTTGTTCTACATACAATGTGATGAATCAATTCATGAAAATGAGCTGACAATAGTGAAGGACGCATGCGAACGCTTTAAAGACGATTTGGAGGTAGAAGGATTTTTGTTCAGCTATTATCATTTCTGGGGAGATTATGCGCATTATCACGACGACCATGTTTGGTACAAAAAAGAGATACGGGTCATACGAAATTGTAAAGAGATTCACAGCTGGAAGGATGCGCAGTCGTTTCGTTGGTTTACCAGCCACAATGGAACTTTTGAGGATTACCAGAAAAAGGAGGAGTCCAGAAAGCTAAAAGTGGTTGAACTCGACGCTCATATATTCCACTATGGCTATGTAAGGCCTCCAATGATGATGACCAGTAAAACAAGGAAGAACAGCGATTCTTACCGGGGTCAGGAGGCAACCAATGCGTTTATGAAAAACGAGCCCGATCGGTTTGACTATGGCCCGTTACATAAATTGGAAAAGTTCAACAAGACCCATCCGTCTGTAATGAAAGATTGGATTGCAAAACATGATTGGAAAGATCAATTGCAATATTCAGGTGGACGCGACCGGAACCGTCCAAAACACAAGCACGAGAGGACAAAATACAGAATGATCACCTGGTTGGAAAACAAGCTGAATGGACGCAAAGTGATCGGGGGGTTTAAGAATTACGATCTGCTTAAAAGGTAATCTGATCCTGTTCATTGAAAGTCACCAATTCTGATTCCTATTTGGAATGAAACTCCTGAAATGAATTTGTCAGTTAGCCCGAAAGTGTTGCTGCCGTTACACCACCGATATCCTGGCCCGAAGTTGAGCTGTAGCCTGTCTCCAAGGCTATAATTCAGCAATATTTCAGCTTCAGAATAGAAATATAGAGAGCTGGAACTATAGCCGGGAACAAAGTTGGAGTGGTTTGTCCGGGTTTCACCAATTCCTACTGTTGCGGGAAAAGAGAAGTACAATTTTTGCGAGTGCTTTGATCGGATCTTTTTTTCGGCATACAGTCCGACATGGTAGCTGGTAAATCGACCGGATTCGATCACCCCATGGTTGTCGTCACGAGAATAAAAGCAAGATAGACCAAGAGTAAAGTTATCTGAGGCGTTGTTATGGCCTCCTCTAACCCCCCAAGAGAAAAACGTATTCTCAAACCCGGGGCGGATCTCAGATTGAACCGTTATCTCATCATAGCTGATAAAATACGTTGCTATCACTTCCAACAGCAGTGTTTCAATTGATTGGGCCCTAACCTTGGGGGTGAATAATATTAGAGCTGTTGCGATAAGTAAGGTGGTTCGCATGTGCTGAATGCAGCAATAATTCTGCCATAAATAGTAAGCGTATTGAACCGAAACGGAATGACGCTGTACAGAGGCGTATAATTAGAAGACCATGAAGAATTTAACAATCATTTTAGTATCAACTTTATTCGTAATAGCGGGATGCGCGCAACAAAGGTCTATATCTGCCAATTCCTTTCACAACCAGCAATGGCGCGTGGCATCTAAGTGGTTTGGTTCGGATACCGTAGTTTTAGAAAAGGCCACAAATGGAAATTGGTTCAAGGTAAACCCTGAAGGTACTGTTCAGCATATGCGAATTGAACGGAATTGGTGCCCTGTAGGAGAAACTCGTAGGACAATAAAGAGCATAGAGCTGGTCAAAAACAAACTGCTGGTTCATTACAATATTAAGGCTTGGGGTCAACCCGCGGTGGAAGAAAAGATCTGGTATCGAATTGAATCATTCAACGATCAACAAGTAAAGCTTGCCCGGGTCAGAAAGGGCTAGGGTTTTACATCTTCCATTTTTGAAGAACCTTCAAGGACAAGCTCACCTTTTTTCCGTTTTGGAGTTCTGATTTTGGTCCGGCTAAACCTACGGCAAAACACGATTCCATTCCAGCTGGTTCCACAACCACTGGAAATATTACCATCTTTCAAGATGAGGGTCGCTTTTTTCTCAATAAACAGAGTTGCACCCGTGGCCATGTAAAGGTTGCCACTTATTTCGAGAGTACTTTTCTTTTTTACGACAAGATCGCCTTGCATGGTCCTGCTTCTGGTCCATTTTTTCTGTTTGCTGATAATAATAGTGCTGTCTGTATTGTGCTCACAGGCAGTAGTGATCCTGATCCTGTTTGCTTGCGAGGAGTATAGCCGATATACATGTCCGATCTGATTGGGCGACAAATAATTTCTGCACCCATTGTAGCCCATGATGTTATTGGATATGGTGGTTTTATTGCATGGACAACCTGAGCAGAATTTATCCTTCCGCGGGAGGTCTTTGAACTGGGGGTAGTTGGTATGCCCCAGACCTAGCGTATGACCGATTTCATGTGCGGTCAGCTTGTCTCCGGCCCAGCCTCCTCCATAAATATAATTGGATACATTCATGTAGTACGGGGATGGAGCACAACCAAATTGTATTCGTTTTGAGCTTGCACCTGTCATGAAAATATGGAGATGATCTTTGTCGCCATCGGTAAAGTTCTTCCAGTTGTCTGAGCTGCAATTGTAGTCCTTTCTTTTGAAGTATGTGGCATTGATCGGATGCAGTGAATCAATGTTTTCCTTGACTTTAACGATCGTCGTCTTCCCGAGTTTTCTTACTGCTTCTTTATGCAGAACTATTGGTCCGTCTGGATTGGAAACGACCAAAGAATCCGATTGATTGAATCCGCGGTAAGCGTTTAGGTTGAAAAAGAACAGCTCATGTGTTTCTTTCGAAACAGAATCAACTCGGAACGGCCATTGGCCTCCATACACGATGGTGAACTTGTTCCTGTCCCATCCGGTTGAGTCAATGTGGTACCTGATGTCGTCCAGTCTGAACCTGATCCTGGAATCACGTATTGCAGGCGGCTTTGAATCTACAACAATACTGGGCTTGGTCAGCTTTGAATAAAAACTGTTGCAATTGTCAATAATGCTTTTTATCCGTTTTCTTCCCTCTTCATTATTCTCGAAATTCTCAGGATTGGCTTCAGAACGTTGCATAACATGAACGATCACCTTTATGGTAATTAACGGGAATTCCTGATGTGAGCTGTTATTAAAAGGGGTATATGTGTCCAGCAGCGAAGGGTCTTGCTGGGCAAATGAAACAATGGAAAATAACATCGTCAGGTTAAAGCAAAGAATCTGCTTCCACAACTTTAATATTCTCATCATTTGGATAGTCCATGTCATCTAGCTGTTTTTTAAGCGGAACAATGAATTTAAGATAATCTTCAATAAGTTCCTCAGCAAGTGGCTCACTGGCCTGATGCACTTCCTTCCTGTGGTCGATCTGTTTGCCGTTTTTCCAGAAACGATAACACACATGTGGCCCGGTAGCCAATCCTGTAGAACCAACATATCCAATGGTTTCTCCCTGTAGCACGACTCGTCCCTTTTTCATTCCTTTAGCAATTTTGGTCATGTGAAGGTACTGAGTGGTGTAGGTGCTGTTGTGTTTAAGCTTAACGTAGTAACCGTTGTTTTTACTATACGTGGCAGCGATCACTGTTCCGTCTGCAGTTGCCCAAATGGGTGTTCCTTTGGGTGCGGCATAATCGGTGCCGAGATGGGCTTTCCATCTTTTTTGTACGGGGTGAAATCGCCGCTTTGTATAGGGGGAGCTAAGTCGGGTAAACTTTAGTGGTGCCATTAGGAACAAGGACTTATTACTATTCCCTTCTTCATCATAATAGCCTCTCTTACCTTCTTGATCATAGGCAAAAGCGTAGTGGTCCTTACCTTTATGCTGGAAGTACAACGCTTTGATCTTGCCGGTTCCGGAAATGGCTCCTTCAACTGATTTTTCATCGTAGATCAGCTTGAATTTATCTTCCGGATATAGTCTGAAGAAGTCAATGCTCCAGGCGAATGTTTGTGCAACCTTGGTTACAAGCTCAGAAGTTACCCCGATATTATTGCTGGCTGCCTGAATTTCGTTAGATAGGTTTGAGCCTTTATTTATCATTCCGGCCATTTCTTGCTCCACAATATTGACAGGCCTTGTTATTTTGTAAACATGGAGTGAATCGGTAAAATCGAAAACGACATATTCGTATACGTTCTTATCATAAATGCAGTACTGTATTGTTTTGTTTGTGTCCTCTTTTTCGCAAAGCATAAGGTAGTTCTTCCCGCTGGCGATATATCTGAGGTCAACCAGGCTGTCCTTGGAAAGGGTACTTACTTCATTGACTTCAGCCTGTGAAATATTATAAGGAAGAAAAAGATGGCTGAGGGTCCAGTCCTGCTCAATCTGGCCCCGGTGTACTTCGAAGGAATCCAGACAAAAGCCATATTCAAAAACAGGCTCTTTAACAACCACTGTATCTATGTGAGTAATAGTAGTCGGGGGAGGTTCAACTTGGGTCTCTGAAGAGCAGCAAGCAAACAGAACAATCACTAATATCCCTGAAAATATTTTTGTCATTCTTTTTCAAGAAATGCTAAACCCCACTCTTCGATTTCATTTTCTTTCCACAGCTCTGGGTAAAACACTCTCTTTTGGAATTTTGGAGGAAGGTATTTCTGCCAGTTCGTGCCACCCGTAGCCGCAATGTCAGTCGAATCTTTGCTCAAGTATCGTACAGCTGATTTATAGTGGACCAAAGGCCAGTTGATATTAACATTCGCATCGAAATATTTCAGCTCTTTGCGTATGTCATCTCTTTCCTGATCTGATTCGGACAGCTCTTTGAATTTGCGCCAAATGTTTTTGGTTTGGTATTCTTTGCCCAACGAGATCAATTCCGTATGATATTTTTTCTCAAACTGTTTCAGGGTTAATGTCTTCTTTCCTGTTTTTAATTCCGTTGCACCGCTTTTCCAATAAGAGTCTTCGAACATGTCTTCGATCCTTGAACTGTTCGAGTCGGCCGTATAGGCTTCTCGCTTGTCGTGGTGAACCAAATTGATAAAGTCTGTTGAGGTGATCTCAATTTTGCGATACTGCGCTGATTGGAATCCACTGGCCGGTAGCAGAGCCATTCTAAATTTCAAGAATTGATCGGGCTCCATACCCTGGATCATGATCTCGAAAGAGCTGGTCAGGGCTTTGAAGTAATTGTTGAGGCGTTTTAATCGAGCAAGAAAAAAGTCAGGGTCAAGTTGGTCATTCCAACCGCGATCATCACCGTTTTCAAGAACATTTCTGCCGTTATGTACGATCTGGTCTGTTTCATGGAGGCACAATTTGAAATACAGCTCCGTGATCTGATGATACATAATGAAAACCTGTTCATCAGGAAAGTCGGTTAGTGGTTGTTGCAAAGATAAAAGTGTGTCGAGTCGTACATAGTCCCAATAGGTAATGTAGTTGGACAATAATAATCCGTCCAGATATGAGTTCATGTCCTGCCCCATTTGAGAGCACTTATCTTTTAGAAGGACAATTCTTTCAGATATTTCAGATGTGATTTCCATGATGTAAAAATACCATTACCGCTTTAAAATTGGCTGATTTTTATCAGTTGTTTCAATATTTGACATGTTAAATATATGCAAGAATAGGTTTTGCCTGGCAGGTTTGATGGAACATGAACTGAAAAACCCCGTTCATTCCAAGAACGAACGGGGTTTTAGCAAACAGACTAACCCATGCCTTTCGGCATCAGATCTTTGATATAGGGGCAGCAAGGCCCTCGTATTCGCTGAGCTCCATTTTGATCGAGCCCACCACTATTTTTGTTTTGGCCAACAATGGGATCTTATTTTTGTCGTTGGTGATCCAAACCGTAAGGTCTTCTTCGCTTTTCCAGATCCTTCCTTCCTGAAGCACGGGGGCGAATTTCAGACAGTTAAATTTTCCTTTTCTGATCTTGACGACGTCTTCCCCTTTGTATTTTATTCTTAATGGCCAGGTTTCACCATCTACCACGCAATTGATCTCAAATTCGTCGTCGATCTTGGCGTTACTGAAGTCTATTGTTCTGGCATAGTAGAAAGAGGAAAGCATGTCTTGCACATTGGCAGGGACGTCAAGATTTTCTTGGCCTGTGATCACTTTTTTCTTGTGTTGATAGAAGGTGTAATCTTGATTGATCTCTATGCCCCCTTCGTACACGCGGCGAATAAATATCCAGGGGAACATTCCTTCCTGGTCAATGTATGATTCATATCGATCTCTTACTTTAAAGAACAGGTCAAAAGCACTTATACTTTTGCCTTTTCCGACCACATGAAGCAGCTTTCTTCCATTGATCTTTTTGTCTGTTTCTTTCACTTCCAAAGTAGCGAACCCGGCGTCGATCACTCCATAATGTACCTGATAAACGAGTTTTTCTCCGGCCTTGAATGATTCGTTCTTGATTTTCCGAAATACAGTTTGCTGATTTTGTCTTGAGGCTACGCCGTCAAACGCCAAACTGCTCAATGAACATATCGAAAGGAATAAGATGAATAGATTTTTCAATGTTATAGGTTTTCTGTTTCATTACGAAAAACAAATAACATGCCAAGATCAGGGTTATAGCGTCCCGGAAAGATCAAATTCGATCCCGTCCCCTTCAATTAGGAGGTTTGTTTCTTTGAGTCTCAGAATCTTAAGTGTTTTCGGAAATTCAACCTCCAGAATGGTGTTGGTGTATTCCAATACTAAATGCGATTTGTCCGCATCAAATGCCCAGCTACCATAGGTGTCAACACGCACGCCTGAAAGGTACCACTGGACCAACAGATTTTGATTTTCATCAATAGAAAACAGCCAGTTATTGTAGCTGCTGGAAATATCTGTGCCTCCCGAATCAGTTACTGTTTGGAACTTCCAGATATTCACTGCGCGGGCGGTCCTGCTTCTCAAAGATATACCGGGTCCCTCGGGGTATTTGCTGCAACTTGTTAACAGCGCACAGAAAATGAATAGTATGAAGAGTGTCCGCGTCAAACAACAATGTTAATGATGCGTTTTGGTACGATGATCACCTTTTTAGGAGTTTGTCCATCCAGATAGCCCGGAGTCTTGTCGTGCGCCATAACTTCTGCTTCGATTTCCTGATTGGACAGTGAAACCGGCAGATCTATTTTAAATCTCATTTTCCCATTAAATGATACCGGGTAGGAAAATGAATCTTCCACCAAATAACTTTCATCCACAGTGGGAAAATTCTGGGAGGACACACTCCCGTCCATATTCAGCTTTGACCACAGCTCTTCAGAGATGTGCGGTGCATAAGGTGAAAGAAGGATGGTAAGCTCGGTAAGAACCGATCTGTTCTTACAACCGATCGCGGTTAGCTCGTTAACAGCGATCATTAAGTTGCTGACTACAGTATTGAATGAGAACCGTAGGATGTCCGTTTCTACTTTTTTAATCGTTCGGTGCAGTATTTTAAGCTCTTCCGGACTTGCGGCGAGGTCAATGACACAAACACCGTTCTCATCGTGAAATAGTCGCCAGAATTTTTTAAGAAATCCCGTGACGCCGCTAATTCCATTGGTATTCCAGGGCTTTGAATCGGTTAACGGACCCAAAAACATTTCATAGAGGCGCAGTGCGTCAGCTCCGTATTCATCACAGATAAGGTCTGGAGTTTGAACATTGTATTTGGATTTAGACATTTTTTCAACTTCGCTTCCACAACAATAAACACCGTTTTCCAGAATAAAGGAGGCATCAGAAAATTCGGGTCTCCATCGTTTGAATCCTTCCGTATCCAAGACATCATTGTGCACCAGCTCAATGTCGACGTGCAGTTTCACTGTACTGTATTCTTTCCTTTTCCCGTAAGAAACAAATTGATTGGTGTCTTTGATCCTGTAGACAAAGCTCGACCGTCCCTGGATCATGCCTTGATTGATCAGTTTTTTGTACGGTTCTTCAAACGAAATGAATTCCAGGTCAAACAGAAACTTGGTCCAGAACCTCGAGTAGAGCAGGTGTCCGACTGCGTGTTCAGCACCACCCACATATAGATCTACCTGATTCCAGTATTCCATTTTCTCCTTCGAAGCGAATTCCTGTTCGTTATGTGGGTCCATGTACCTCAAAAAGTACCAGGAAGAACCTGCCCAGCCGGGCATGGTATTGTGCTCCATTCTGTCTCCTGAAAACACGTTCCAATCTTCTTTTGCAGCTCTTGCCAGGGGAGGTTCTCCTTCTTTGGTGGGCAGATATTTGTCCACCTTAGGCAGGGTAACCAGCTGGTCATCCTG
>JAAZYJ010000298.1 GCA_014239715.1 Flavobacteriales bacterium | reverse complement strand
TTTATTCCTTCAAGTTTGACCTTCGGTGCTTTTATAAGCTCTGCATCTTCAGGCTTAGTAGCTTCCGGGTCAGACTCCTCCCGCCCGATAACTTCTCCTATCGTTTGTATAGCTGGCTCCTTCTTTTCTTCAGGTAGCTCGATCTTTTCAGGTACAGTAGAGGTTGCCGGCTCTTCTTCAGCATTTTCGGTCTTTTCTTCGATAGGATCTTCTGTGACCTTTTCAGGCTCTGCTGATTCCATTTCATTTTGATCTTGAGCAGTAGTAGGCGCAGGAGGGGGCTGGAATTGATCCCGTATGTAATTGACGTGCTCATCAGTTAACTTCGTATTCGGACCTTTTTCGAAATCAATATCAAATTTCTCTGATAAGGACTCTCTGATCGTAAATGTCTTTTCATTGACCTGGCGAGCAAGTTGTGCTAATCGCATTAAGCTGAGTTTTTAGATTACGCAATATTAATGCAGTTATTTTAATTTACAGAATCAAAATGCCTGTCTTTCCCAATTTCTTTTCATTTCGATTTATTGTGAGGGCTATTTACTTAACTTTGTAACCCAAATAATTGGGATGTATAGATTTTTCCTGAAACCAATCCTTTTTCTTTTCGATCCGGAAAAAATTCACCATTTCATTTTTGCGGTGATCAGAATATCGCATTATGTACCGGGTGTTGGGGCCATCAACAGATTGTTCTACAAAAAACAAAACCCGGCGTTAAAAAAGGAATTGTTCGGGCTGACATTCGAAAATCCGGTGGGTCTCGCAGCAGGTTTTGATAAAAATGCAAAACTGTTCAATCAGCTGGCCAACTTTGGATTCGGGTTCATAGAGGTTGGAACTGTGACACCTGGACCGCAACAAGGAAACCCTAAAAAGAGGCTTTTCCGATTGCCTAAGGATAAAGGGCTAATCAATAGAATGGGGTTCAATAATGATGGAGCTGCTAGAATAGCTGCCAGACTCAAAGCAAATAAGAAGAGGGTTATCATTGGAGGCAACATTGGCAAAAATACGTCAACCGAAGATCAATTTGCTGAGGAGGATTACATTAAGAACTTCACACTATTGCATGGCGTTGTTGATTATTTCGTGGTCAATATCAGCTGTCCGAATGTTGGTAGTAATGCGAGAATTAACGACAAAGACTTTTTGATCGGATTGCTGAACAAGCTGAAAGCCCTCAATATTGAGCTGGGGGTTGAAAGGCCGATCCTACTAAAGATCGGTCCTGATAGGTCTGATGAGCAGCTGGATGAAGTTATTGAAATTGTAAAAGAAACATCGATTGATGGAGTTATTGCGACCAACACGGCCACGGATAGATCCAACCTTAAAACTTCACCGGACCGGCTGAAAGAAATAGGGAATGGAGGATTAAGTGGCAAGCCGTTGGCTGAGCGATCCACAGAGGTAATTCGTTATTTGTCCGAACGATCGAACAAAGCCTTTCCCATTATCGGAGTGGGCGGTATTCACACCGCTGAAGATGCCTGTGAAAAAATTGAAGCAGGAGCTGATCTGGTTCAGATCTACACCGGTTTCATTTACTCGGGACCGGGATTAGCCAGAAAGATCAATAAGAAAATGCTCAGTATGGCCAATTGATGACATCATTGGTTTCCATAATTATGCCCGTCCGAAATGGAGGAGAGTATCTGACCGAATGTATAGACTCGATAATTGCACAATCTTATACGAATTGGGAGCTTTTAGTGGTAGATGACCATTCCTCTGATAAAACATGGGAGACATTGTGCAAATATGCTTCTGTTGATGAGCGCGTCAAAACATTTCGGAATTCTGGAAAAGGTATCCTTCCTGCTTTACGCCTTGCATGTGCGCACTCAGCAGGTCATTTGATCACCCGAATGGACGCCGACGACATAATGGAGGTCGATAAACTAAAGCTATTGACTGAATCAACCATTAATGGATCTGTTGCAATTGGACTGGTTAATTATTTTGCTGAAAATGGTGTTGCCGATGGATACAAAAAATATGCAGGCTGGCTAAATGAGCTGACACAGAAAGCGGCAAACTTCACCGACATCTATAAGGAATGCACCGTGCCTTCAACATGCTGGATGTTAACCAGGGCAGATCTGGATCGGTGTGGTGGATTTGGTGATCGCTATCCGGAAGATTACGATCTGGCTTTTAGAATGAAGAAATGCGGTCTCAAAATAGAACCGATCAGGCAAGTTCTGCACCAATGGAGAGACCATGGCGCAAGGGCGTCAAGAAATGACCCTAACTACAAAGACAACCGCTTCCTGGAGATCAAGACTGCCTATTTTCTTGAGCTGGACAGAAATACAGCCAAACCGCTGACATTGATCGGGGCGGGGAAAAAGGGGAAGGAGGTCGCCAAGCTGCTGCAGGCACAAAATGTTCGTTTTACATGGGCGACAAACAATCCTCGAAAAATTGGTGTAAACATATTTGGAATTCATTTGAAATCTGAAGCTGAGATCTCCGAGATAAGTCAGGTCGTTGTTGCTGTGGCCGGTAAAGAGGGAGATCAGCTTAGAATCGCTTATCCAAAAGGCTATTTCTTTTGTTAAACAACCTGTATTGTATGTTCTTGAAACATCACAACGTCTCCGGAACGTAGTTTTTTTCTTACCTGAGTTTCGATCTGTTCATTTACCGTTACAGCACCATCCTGAATGACGAGCTTAGCCTCTCCTCCCGAGCCCACAAGGCTCAAAGTTTTGAGAAGATTGTTAAGTTGAATGTATTCCTGGCTTAGCTTGTATTGTGTCATTTTCAAATAGATCGAGGGTATAAATTATAGGGTCTCGCAAAGGGCAGGGATCCTCTCTTTGAATTCCTGGCTTATTTGCTGACGGATAGAGCTTCCGGTTTTATTTTCATTTGGTCTGCCGTCTATTTCAAAGATCGGAGTCAGCTCACCCATCGTGCCTGTGGCAAATACTTCATCCGCTCCATAAAATTCAGTTATTGAGATGTTCCTCTCTATGGTTTGTATTTTTAGGTCTCTTGCAATTTTAATGGTAAGTGCTCTAGTTATGCCGTGCAAACATGCGTCGGCATGTGGCGTGTATAAGATGCCGTCTTTTGCCATAAACAGGTTGGTGTCGTTCAGCTCAGCAACAAATCCATCCTTATCCAGCATTACTGCAGCATCTACCTGTGCATAATTGGCCTGGATCTTAGCCAGAATATTGTTGAGGAGATTGGCATGATGAATCTTGGAGTCCAGAAATGCCGGATTGTTCCTTCTTATAGCGGATGTGATGACTTTTATTCCTTTCTCATTGTCGTAAACCAGGGGTTTCCATTCTGCTAATACCACAAGAACGGGTCCGGATTGATTGAGACGCGGATCCATCCCTGATGTAACCTTAACTCCACGGGTCAGTGTCAATCTGATATGGGTGTCTGTTGTCATTCCATTTGCTTCAACAGTTTGTTTGACAGCCATTTTGACTTCTTCAAATTCAGGGATCTCAGAAAAACCGCATGCCTTTGCAGATTCTGCCATTCGGTTATAGTGCTCCCTAAAGCAGAATATTCCCTCCGGATATAAGCGAAGTCCTTCCCATACGGCATCGCCGCCTTGAACTGAGCTGTCGAATGCTGAAATATGAGGTTCATTCCGATGGATCAAGGTCCCGTTGACATATACCAATAGGTCCTTATTTTTTGGGTCGTATTTTTGTAGCATGATCTGCTTTTATTGCGTGTTTAAATAATTCGTTGAAATAGGGGAGCGCCTGGCCCGCTACATCAGCTAACTCCTGATTGAGCTCTCTCTTTTTTTTGCTCTGTTTTTTAAATCCTGTCGAGGCATGGACGTTCTTATACCAGTACTTTGACCAGACCCCGTCCTCTTTGATAGGGCCACTCTGCCATTGCATCATTTGATCATAAAATGGAATTCCCAGCTCTGAACACATCTCTAGAAGCACGAGCTTCGGGTCTTTAAGCAGTTCATTGGAGTCAATAACAATTCCCGGGGCTCGTCGGAAAAGCGCTGCTTGCTGTTGGCTTCCTATGTCTTTCAATAAAGGCATATCGATCACTTGCGAAAACGATGCGACGATCTGTTTGGGATCACGGATAAGAAAGAGGTTGATCCACCCGTCCATGAAAGAAAGATCATCTTTCAGTAAATGATGTGCCATATTCTTGACGAATATAATGTCTGCTTTCCCCTTTTGATCATTGATGTTCTTGACGATCGTTTCCCAGTTGCAGTCCATCGATTCCAGGATCTCATCACGACCGGGATGGTCTAATCCTGTTTGATCCAGATAATATCCGTAAAAAGGTTCGTCCATAACCAACGTATCGGGGCGACTGGCAAACGAATACATGATGGCCGTAGAAATGTTTCTTGGACTTGATATCAGGTTTATGATCGGCATAATTTGTCAAATATGGCGAAAATTTCCATTTGGATTTCTGAAAAGTGCCTAAGACCTCTAGCAATAAAGATGATGTTGTTGGGAGTTAAATTTTAAGTATCTGTATGCAATCATGTTTTGAGCGTCTTTAATCGATCACTTTTATTAATTTTAGGCAATTAGACCGCTGTAAGATGAAGATAATTGAGTGTCCTCGTGACGCGATGCAAGGAATTCAGGAATATATACCTGCAAAAGTTAAAGCAGATTACATCAATTCACTACTTCAGGTAGGTTTTGATACTATTGACTTTGGAAGTTTTGTATCTCCTAAGGCGATTCCACAGATGCGCGATACTGCGGAAGTGCTGGATAAGCTGAATCTGGACAATACGAAGACCAAACTTTTGGCAATTGTCGCAAACGAAAGGGGCGCAAATGATGCATGTCAATTTGAACAGATCTCATATTTGGGTTTCCCT
>JAAZYJ010000214.1 GCA_014239715.1 Flavobacteriales bacterium | reverse complement strand
TGGATTCGATCGTCTCCTATTTAGATGAGAACTTGTCAGAGCTATACCCATCAGGGGAGGTGCGCTCCATCATTGCCATCTTGTTCAAGCATTACCAAAACTGGGATAAGATAGATCTTAGATCAAATATGAATAAACAGCTCAGTGAGTCAGAGCTATTGAAATATCATTTTGCACTGAAACAATTGCGATCCAATAAACCGTTACAGTATGTGTTGGGAGAGACCGAATTTTACGGATTGCCATTCAAAGTAAGTGAGCAGGTTTTGATACCCAGGCAGGAAACAGAAGAGCTGGTAGATCTGATCATAAAGGAAAGCGAAAAGGAAGAATCTCTAATTGATGTGGGTTGTGGAAGTGGCTGTATTTCAGTTTCATATAAAAAAGAAAGGCCGCAATCTGATGTGGTGTGTGTCGACATTGCCCCTGAGGCGCTTGAGGTCACTAAGACGAATGCAAGATTAAACCTTGTTCAAGTAAGGCCGGTCGAAATGGACATCTTAAATTGGACTGATCTTGGTACTCGATTTGACATTGTTGTGAGCAACCCACCGTATGTGACCCTTGGGGAAAAAGCCAATATTAATAAGAATGTATTGAACTTTGAACCACATGTGGCACTGTTTGTAGAGGATGTAAACCCTGTAGTTTTTTACGAATCAATTGCTGCTTTTGCCTTGGCCCATTTAGAGGAAAATGGTCGAATCTATTTTGAGATCAATGAAAGGTTTGGAAGAGAAGTGGCGTCATGTTTGGAAGTCAGAAATTTTAAGGATATTCGAATAATTAAAGACATAAACGGAAAGGATCGAATTGTTGCGGGCCATTTGTAAATATATTGTTGTTCTTCTATTTCTCTTCACAGAAAATGAATATTGCGCGTTTGAGTATTCCGATGTGTCTGAATATCAGGAGGATTCAATGAAATCTAAAAAATGGAAACTTCATTTTGGATTTGACGGGAGGATTTCATGGGCGTTAGGTCAAAGAACCAGCCTGGGAGGGATCAAGTTTGGTATGGTTTATAATAAGAAACACAAATTCGGTATAGGGATGTATTATTTTAAAAATCCAATAATTCGGTCAGGAATTGAGCTTTCGGAGCAGGATTATCCGGATGCAACGGATACAACTTCCTATAATTTTGGATATACGAGTCTTTTTTATGAGCCGATATGGTACATCAACAGAAGGTTGAGCATTAGTGCGCCGGTTCATTTTGGATACGCTACGATCTCTGCGTCGTATAAGGTCAATGATACTACGCAAACAGTATGGACTAATTACTTGAATCAATCAGATCAGATTGTTGGTTTTTCAGGAGTAGCGAACTATAAAATATTCAGATGGTTGGCTGTTGGAACCGGAGGAGGGTATCGATTTTTGCTTACAAAGGATGCTCGTGTGAGAAAAGCACTGAACAGACCAATACTCATATTTCAGGTTAAACTACTGCTTGGCGTGTTGTACAAATTAGCCTTAAAAAAGCCAATAGATGATGGATGGGATAAAAGATAGAATAGATACGCTAACAAAAGAGCTGAATGAGCACAACTACAACTACTATGTGCTGAGTGAACCAAGTATTTCCGACTATGAATTTGATCAGCTTTTAAAAGAATTGGAACAATTAGAACGGGATCATCCGGCATATGCAGCAAAGAACTCTCCTACAGCAAGAGTTGGTGGTGATATAACTAAAAGATTTGAAACGATCACACATCGATTCCCTATGCTTTCTTGGAGCAATAGCTATTCGAAAGAGGAGATTGCCGATTTTGAATCCAGGGCAAGGAAGCTGGTGGATGGCGATATTGAATTCATTTGTGAATTGAAATATGATGGTTGTGCTATCGGACTAACATATCAGAAAGGTGAGTTGGTAAGGGCTGTAACAAGAGGTGATGGAACAAAAGGAGAAGATGTAACAACAAATATCCGAACGATCAACACGATACCACTTCAGCTTCATGGTGACTTCCCGGATGATTTTGAGATAAGAGGTGAGATCTACTTGTCCTTAGAAAGGTTTAGGCTATTGAACAAGAAAAGGCAGGAAGAGGGTGAGCCGGAATATATGAACCCACGCAATACTGCTTCGGGAACGTTGAAATTACTGGACTCGACAATAGTAGCGGAACGCGGTCTGGACTGTTATCTGTATTCATTGCATGCGGTTAGCTTGCCATTTCAAAATCATTTTGATGGATTGAGGGCTGCCGGAAATTGGGGGTTTAAGGTCCCGAAAGAAGAAGATCGATTCATTGAGCGTACGGATTCTATTGATGGGATTATGGAATTCATAGACTTCTGGGACACGAAAAGGCACGAGCTTCCATTCGAGATAGATGGAATTGTGATCAAAGTGAATAGCTATGATAAGCAGGAAGAGCTTGGCTATACAGCAAAATCTCCCAGATGGGCAATTTCGTACAAATTCAAAGCTGAGCAGACCTCAACAGCCTTAAAATCGATCACATACCAGGTTGGAAGAACAGGAGCGATAACGCCGGTTGCAAACCTTGAGCCCGTGCTGCTGGCAGGAACAACAGTAAAAAGGGCGTCTTTGCACAATGCGGACCAGATAGGGAAGCTCGACCTCCGAATCGGCGATGCCGTTTTTGTAGAAAAGGGAGGTGAGATCATTCCTAAAGTGGTCGGAGTAGACATGCATCAACGGGCTGAAAATGCAGCTGTCACGAAATTTGCTGAAGAGTGTCCCGAGTGCTCGACATCACTTATTCGAAAAGAAGGAGAGGCGCAGCATTATTGTCCGAATGAATATGGGTGTCCGACTCAAATAACCGGAAAGATAGAGCACTTCATTTCCCGGAAAGCAATGGACATTGAGGGCATAGGGTCAGAAACAGTTGTTCAGCTTTTTCAGGAAGGACTAATTCGAGACATTGCTGACCTGTACACGCTGAAAAAGGAAGAGCTGCTGCCAATGGAAAGAATGGCAGAGAAATCAGCTGATAACCTGATAAAAGG